>VYFM01000053.1 GCA_009842375.1 Candidatus Poribacteria bacterium
AATACTTGTGATGAAGAATGTGATAAGAGAGGCAAAATACGGAATGCGACTAAACACTGTTCTATTCATTAGAAATTATATTAATTCCTTTCGTTTTATTACGTTACTTGTTAGGGAGTGGCTTCAAACCGCTCCCTAACACAAATAGTCTTAGAAATTGTAACCGATTTTGGTGTACCAGAATGCACCACCAAATCCGTAGGGACTATATTCCCCAAATGGTCTGCCAACGATTGATCCTGTAAAGTTTTCAATATTTGGGTCTGACCAAGTGACGGTATCAGGTTCAACACTGAATACATTATTGACTCCAACCGTGACACCTAAATTATCAGCAAAAGCGTAGTTAAACTCCAAATCAATCAAAAATACATCGTCGTATACTTGCGCTCCTACTGCCTCTTCATACCACGGACCGTAGTAATTAACACGACCTAACACTCCTAAGTTTTCGGTAACATTTTGTGTTAACGTCACATTACCACGGTGTTTCGGAAGTCCTTCTTCCAAGAGACGAACACGCAGGTCATCTAAGATGTCAGCATTGCGCTTGGTAACTTCAGTATCGGTATAATTATATGCAAGACTCACCGCACCTTTTGCAATAGGTGCTGTAATCACAAGGTCAATCCCTTGTGTGCTCGTTTCAAATTCGTTCGTAAAAAATCTAAACTCTTGCAGATTACCTGCGCTCGTGATGCCCTCATCAACGAGTTGTTGGATCTGTTCTTCACTAATATCATCACCGCGTTGGAAATCTTTTGTTGGTGCTAATCGATCTTCAACTTTGATATTGAAATAATCAATTGTAACACTCACAGTATCATCGCTGATAACGGTTCCAACAGAGATGTTTGTTGACTTTTCAGGTTCAAGTTGCTTTCCACCAACTAATTCTGCGGCTGCATGCGTAGAAGGGATAGTTCCCTTATTGACTAAGGTATTATTTTCACCGAATTCTGTTGTGACGTTAAAGGCATTTTGCTGCCCTGGGGTCGGTGCTCTGAATCCGGTACTATAACTACCGCGTAGCCTAAGATCGACCATAGGATCAATTGTAAGAAAATCCTTGACCGTGTCGTTGAAAGCGTAACTGGTTGCAATTTTATAGTTGATTGTGCTACCAAAGTCCTCAAAGTTTTCAGCTCGGATAGCAGCGTTGATAACCCATGGGTCAATCGGTGTTAATTCAGTTTCCAGATAACCGGCGAAATTGGAACGTGTCCATTCACCTTGGGCAATATCACTAAAACCGGGGAACCCATTGGAACCTGAACTAAATCCTTGGCTTGCCAATGGTCCAATTTCCCAAGACTCTATTTGTCCCTGCACAATTTCAAATGTCTCTGTTCGGTATTCTGCCCCTGCAGCGAGGAATGCAAGTTCGTGCAGTGGATATGTCAGGTCAAGGTTAATGTTCGTATCTGATTGGATATAATCACCCGGATCAAATTCTGTGGGAGTATCTGGACCTAGCGATGCATTCACGGTGTTTTTGATAAAGAAATCAGAGGAATGTTGACCGTAAGATGCACTCAAATCCCAACCCAAATCTTCAGCGACTGTGCCTTTCAGTCCGATTACACCAGAAAGGTCTTGAGTATCAGCACCAAAGCGAGGTGTAAATCCGCCGGGGAAAAGTTCTTGGAAAGTAAAAAGATTTGGATCATCAATGACCTGTTTTAATGCTTCTGGGTCAGGAACGTTATCGGTGATCGTAACCACTGGAACTTCACCTTCTCCAGCTAAACGTCCCACAAGTAAAGTTTCTCCGCCATCATTACTGAATACTGCAGGTCGAGTGTTTGGATTTCGGAAGTAGAATCCACCTTCTACCTGTTTCTGTGCGTAATTTGCATGACCGTAAACTTGGATGTTTTCAACGATGTCAACACCATAGTTAACAAAGAATTTGATATCGTCCCTAATAATAGGGTGTCCCCACGGTTGTGCGGGATTAGCAACATTGCTATTTCCTGCTCCTCTAAGCGCAGCGGCATCGTCACGTTGAACGGAACGCTCTGTTTCATCTGCATTCCCATATTCTAAACTAAGGTTCGCCCAAATATCTTCTCTTCCTAAACCGATATTACCAGCAACAGAATATGTAAGTCCATCACCAACTTGGTAAATACCGGGTTTAATTACTAAGGATCCTCCGTTATGGCTGTTTTTCAATTGTAAGTTCATCACACCAGCAATAGCATCGGATCCGTATTGAGCAGAAGCACCATCTCGGAGCACTTCCATCTGTTTAATTGCTATGGAAGGTATAGGTGAGAGATCTGCCCCCTGAGAACCATCGGCTAATCCGTTACCAAGCCAAGTAATAACAGATGCGCGATGACGACGTTTACCGTTGACAAGTAATAAGGTGTGGTCTGGAGCTAAACCGCGTAGATTTGCTGGGCGGACAACGGTTGCAGCATCAGCAATAGGTTGAGCGTTCACATTGTAGGAGGGAACTAAATTTCTCAACAGATCGGGTAAATCTGCGCCACCTTGTTTGACAAAATCATCGCTGAACACGACATCAATCGGCACAGCGGATTCAAGGACGGAACGTGGTTTTGCCCGTGTTCCAATAATAACTAAACCTTCAAGTTCAACGACTTCTTGTTCGGATACTTCTTCACTTGATTCAGTATCGGCATTGTTTCCATGGTTATCTGCTGCAACTATAGGTGAAAAGACCATAAACGTTGTTAATGCTATGAGAGCCGTGAGCATTAGCAGCTTAATATTAACTATGTCTTTCATTATACAATCTCCCATTTTGTTAATGAATACATGTTTTACATCGGAAGAGACAAAATAGATAGGCGTGAGTTGTATACTTCTATGAAAAGATTACAACCACGCCTACCAAGATTAGTGTGAAAATGTTAGAAACTATAACCGACCTTAGCATACCAGTATGCCCCATCAAAACCGAAAGGACTGAACTGCCCATATTTGTTGCCGACAGAATCAGCACCATTTGGATTTTCATCGGGATAGG
>VYFM01000254.1 GCA_009842375.1 Candidatus Poribacteria bacterium
AAGTAAAATGGAGATAAAAAATGAGAATTAAAACACTCGTAATAGTCAGTTTAGTAGTGTTAATGTTTGGAAATGTGATGATTACAGAAGGATCATCAGGAATAGATCATCGTGATATCTTTGTCGGTGCAAGTGCAAGAGCCGTTGGAATGGGAAGTGCCTTTACTGCAGGTCCATCAGCAAATAATGGGTTTCTGTGGAATCCATCCTCACTTGGTTTTATGAACGGATTAGAAGTGAATATGGGTGGAATTCCATTTTCAGGAGAACCGTCAGGACCGGACCAAGCATTTTCTTTGGCAGCAAGTCCCTATTCACTCGGATTGACAGATAAAAATGTAGGAAACCTATCATTAGCATCTTGGTTTAACGGCTGGAACAACAGCAACAGTGAATCTACGCAAATAGTGCTTTTAGGATATGGAATGACACTAAATGAACAGACTTCGGCAGGTGCAAATATACGCTACTATCAAAATAACACGCCAATCAGGACAAATTATCTGTGGAGTGTAGATATGGGTATGCAATTCACCTATCCATTAGAAAAGGCAGGAGATTCAGTAACATTTGGAATAAACCTATCGGAGTTGAGCAACGGAATTCGGGAAAATGGTGAGTTGATTGAAAGTTTACCTTTAGCAGTGCGTTTTGGCACTACATATCGTCCCGATAATGCCACACTTTTATCTGCAGATTTTGCTATTCGTGGACAGAATGATACCACTTGGGGAGAAAGACTTCGGTTGCACTTCGGTGCAGAACGATGGTTTATCAACAACCATGTTGGAATACGTTTAGGGTATACCGCATTAACTGAATCCTATGAATTCAGTCAAGGACAATGGTCACAGGGAATTAGTTTTCAAAACTCGTCTGGACAGTTAGATTACGCACATGTTAGAGGTGGAGATTTTGATCAAAGTTTGCATTGGATTACTGCGACATTGCGATGGGGTGGAAGCAAGAAACAATCTACTTCTAAACCACAATCTATCACCTCAGTATCTAAGAATGATACAAAACGTGAAGACACCAGCACGACAACATCAACTATCCTTTTACCAAAAACTCTTGAAGTGGGTACGGGGACTGAAGTAACTTCAAGAGAATTACAGCTTACCAATATAGCCATTTCACCGAACGGAGATGGTGTTGCTGACAGTACCACATTCAATTTTGTAGTTAGACCAAATGATAAATGGCGATTAACACTCGCTGACGCATATACCGAACAGGTTTGGGAGAAAGCTGGAACGGGTACTCCTACGGGTGGTATAGTATGGAACGGAATGGGAACAGATGGTAATTTAGTATCCGATGGAGACTATGTCCTGCAACTACATATTATTGATATACAAGGAAATGCACATCTCAGACAAAGTAAAAAGGTCACGGTTGATCTAATACCAACGACACTTGAACTAACCAAGGAAGGACATAAAAGTGTTAGTGTGAAGGCATGGGACATAAATGCTATTGCAGAATGGAAACTTGAGATATTTGATGCAGACGATAATTTAGTAGAAAAAAGCGAAGGTAAAGATACACCTCCTGAGACTATCGTCCTGTCTAAAGTTCCACAACTTACCACCACAACATATCGATTTGAATTGACTGTCAAAGATATTGCTGGTAATCAAAGTAGTAAGCAAAAACGTCTGCAATTCGGTGGGGGAACTGTAGCAAACAATCCTCAAGTTGAAACTGACCAACCTAAGTTAACATTGATGGTCGGTTCATTCGGTGAACGGAGGAATGCTAATATGATGGCTGAAAATCTGAAACGTCTTTACCCAAATGAAAATGTGAAAATATATACTGCCTCGATTAATGGAAATACCTTGCACCGAGTCACTATTGGATCTTTCACAGAACGTTCAGAAGCAGATGATCTAAAACAGCAAATACAAGAATCCCAAGGTGTCGAACCTATATTGATTAGACCTTAGTAGCGTATATCTCACAAATCACTTGTATGGGCGGGGTCTCCCCGCCCGTATTGTCGTCCCTCGTATGGGCGGGGTCTCCCGTTCTATACTATTTATATACTAATTCTATAAAATTCCAACGCGTTTTGATAGAAGAATCGATCTTTCTCTGAATCTGATGCATCATCAACAACTGAGAGGAGTGCCGCGAACCACTCATGATATTCTGCTGCTAAAGTACAAACGGGCCAATCGCTACCGAACATCAACCGGTCATAGCCGAATACATCCACAAGATGTCGTATATAAGGTTTCAATTCCTCTGTTGTCCAGTCTTCACTTGCTGTTGTAACAATCCCTGATACTTTACAGCGTACATTCTCATAATCCGCAAGGTTACGCATGTGGGTTGCCCAAGGTTCAAACTCACCGTCTTTTATATTTGGACCCCCACAGTGATTAACAGCATGGATGACATTAGGAGTGGCTTTTACCAATTCTATTGCCGCAAGGAGTTGATCGTGTTTAGCACAGAGTTCAAATGAAAGGTTATATTTCTCTAATAACTTCACACCATCTATCAGTTCCCGACTTGCGTAGAAGTTATTGTCTGGATTATGCCATGCCATTCTACGGATACCCACAACAAGTTCAAATGCAGCAAGTTGTTCAAGAATTGCCTCTACATTAGGCTTTTCAATTGGTGCAGCGGCACAAATTGCACCAATCATACCATCTTTTTCCGCAATGTCAGTAAGCCATTCGACTTCTTGTACAACATGCGTCTCTGCTGGATCCCCTTCAACGTGAACCGACTTGACGACGTTGATGTCCCCAATTGCGTTGCGGTAATCTTCAGGTGTATATTGTTGATTTAGTAGATCAAACCCATCTAACCAAGGATATTCAAGATTAGATGTATCCCATAGATGTTGGTGAGTGTCTATGATTTTTTGCATATTTTCCTTTGCGAGTTCCCATAATATAAAATAGTGTTAGAATTATACCAAACATCATTGTGTTCTCAAAGGTAATATTTGAGAGAATTACCATTGACATTTATACATAGG
>VYFM01000008.1 GCA_009842375.1 Candidatus Poribacteria bacterium
CTCAAAAACTTGTAGCCGTTGTGGACACAAAAAAGATGACTTGACGCTAAAAGAGCGGACGTATCATTGCGGTCAATGTGATATTTCTATAGATAGAGATGTTAACGCTGCAATAAACCTTAGACCTACTACCGTCGGATAGACGGGAAGTTACGCCTGTGGAGTCCAAGTAAGACCTCAAGCAGTTCAGGGAGGAGGCACGAGAGACGGAAGCAGGAATCACACAGGAGAGCCGATATGCTAAAAGAAGCACACGGCTTTAGCCGTCGTGAGTATCACAAAATTAAAAGACCCGATCATTAGTGTTTCAGGGGTACGTGGACAGGTTGGTATATCGCTTGACGCGCGGACAATTACACGGTTTGCAATGGCATTTGGCACATTAGTCCGTGGCAAGACCGTTGTGATTGGAAGAGATTCACGTTCATCAAGTCCTATGATTCGGCATGCAGTTCTCGCTGGTCTTTTTGCTACCGGATGCCACGTTATAGATGTTGGAATATGTCCAACTCCTACTGTATTGATTATAGCAAAGCATCTAAACGCAGCTGGAAGTATTACGATTACTGCGAGTCATAATCCCGTAGAATGGAATGGCATAGAATTTGCTTCTCAAGCGGGAGAGTTGCTGACACAAACAGAACGAAACGAATTAATGAGTATCTATGAAACCGAGACTTTTGCTATTGCCACATGGGATAAACTGGGAACAATTGAAGAATACAAAAATCCAACTGTCCACCATCTCACACAGATACTCAATTCTCAGTGGCTTGATGCTGATTTAGTTCGTGATGCTAAATTAAAGGTAGCACTTGATTGCGGTAATGGTGCTGGGTGTGTGATTAGTCCTTCTCTGCTACGGAAACTTGGATGTGAGGTTGTAGAAATAAATTGTGTGTTAGATGGTAACTTTAATCGTCCTGCAGAACCCACTCCTGATGCCTTAAGTCAACTATGTGAAACAGTGCTTAAAACAGATGCGGATATTGGTTTTGCACATGATGGTGATGCTGACCGGGTTGTAGTTGTAACTGATTCAGGCATTCCATTAAGTGGGGAATGGACTTTAGCATTTGTTACAGATTTTATATTAAATAAAATAAAGGGAAACATCGTTGCCACTGTAATTACAAGTCGTATGATAGACGATATTGCTGCAAAACACGGTGTGTCTCTGCATCGCACGAAAGTCGGTGTAGGATGGGTAGTTGAAAAGATGCATGAAGTGAATGCTGTTATTGGTGGTGAAGGCACAGGTGGAGTGATCTACCCTTCCCTCAACTACACAACGGATGGTATTGCTTCTATAGCAGCAATTGTTCAGTCCCTTGCCGAATCCAAGTGTACAGTAACAGAACTCGTCGATTCCATGCCAAAATATGAAATGTGTCGCAAGAAAGTAGAGATTCCATCACAAGAAGTTGCATCGAAACTTGTTGAACTTGCATTGAAAGAGTATGAAGAAGAATACACCTCAACAAGAAAATCAGCACAACACCTTGATTTAACAGATGGTATCAAATGTATCTGGGATGACCATTGGATCAACATACGTAAATCAGGAACAGAACCAGTAGTTCGAGTCTTTAGTGAAGCACCAACTGTAACACAGGCAGAAGAACTTTGTAATCGGGAAGTTGATCGTTTACAAACGTTAATGAAACAGATAAACCTTTAACTGCGTTATTTGTCATAAATATATACGTTTTTGTAAATTAAAATACAAACAAAAGCACTAACTTGAGGGTTGGAGAAATTATGTCTTTGAAAATTGCCTGCATCGGCGGCGGAAGCGGATTATCCGCGCTCCTTAGCGGGATCAAATATTTTTCTGATATGGAATCGGGTAACGAAAAGATTATTGATCTAGACAGTTTGTCAGCAATCGTTACCGTATCAGACGATGGAGGAAGTTCTGGACGTCTGGTCGAGGAATTTGATGTCCTTCCACCTGGTGACATACGCAGGTTATTGTATACTCTATCCGATGCAGAAGAACTCGCAGGTCTATTTGAATACCGATTTTCCAGCAACGGTGATCTTGGTGGACATACAATTGGAAATCTATTATTAACTGCACTCTCAGAAATAAAAGGTAATTTCCCTAAAGCTATTCAGGCAGCATCACGTCTACTTTCTGTACGTGGACAGATCATCCCAGTTACTTTAGATTACACCATCCTTTGTGCCGAACTTGCTGATGGTGAAATTGTTCGAGGTGAGTCGACTATCCCTATACGTGAAAATAGAGAACCAATTAAACGTGTGTTTTTTGAGCAGCGTGAAAACGGCAAAACACCACATGATATAGACGAAGTTTATGAATGCCAAGCACACCAAACAGCGATTGATGCCCTTGTCAACGCAGATGCAATTATTATTGGACCAGGAAGCCTGTACACAAGCATTATGCCGAATCTTGTGATTAAAGGTATAGTTGAAACAATACAAAGGTCTAATGCTGTGAAAATATATGTTTGCAATGTGATGACACAACCCGGTGAAACCGACGGTTATGCTGTGACAGATCATATCAACGCTATACTTGACCATGCAAAGATCCCGATCAATTATGTCTTAGTCAATAACCAACCTGCCCCCAAGGAAATTATGCAAGGGTATGTAAGAAATGAATTGGTTTCTCAGTTTACCAGAATTCGGTCTCTATCTGAGGAAGGACTTTCAATGCTTTCGGAGGACAGTGAGCATCTAATGGAAGTGTTGAATCTCGCAAAAGATATATCGGATCTATCTACAGAAACAATGCAGGTTGCAGATGCCTCGAAAGTCCAAGTTTGCTACAACCGTGAGCAGGAACGACTGGAAGAACAAAACATAATAATTGTTGAAGCAGACCTTATTAGGGACATGGTTGTCACTGAGATCGGAACATGGATGGGTGGTGCCCAGATGAACGTTATTAGACATGATCCTGAAAAGTTGGCTACTCATCTTGTTGAGATATTCAGGAATCATCCAAAACTTAGTGAAGC
>VYFM01000554.1 GCA_009842375.1 Candidatus Poribacteria bacterium
AGCCTCCGGTCAGGCAGGAACCTGCTTGGCCGGGGAATTTTGCAAGTACCTCCAGTAATTCCGGACGTCAGAATCTGAAGCTTGAAAAAATCAGTGGACGGAGGGGTAGCCGGGTTCCGGGGGGCCTTCGTCCATGGACTGGGCCGCCAGCCGGGTCCATTCGTCGCGGCCCAGGCCGAGGCGGGCGTTCAGTTTGTCGCAGATGTTCTCCGCGTCCTCGACGGTCAGGGCCACGAGGGCGGTGGGGATGAAGCCGGTCATGCCCTCGACGACGATGCGGATCTGCTGCACCTCGTCCCCGACGTCGTAGGAGGGGCAGAAGCAGTAGTTGGGGTTGTCGGGCAGGGTCTGGGCGGTCATGGGGGTGTCTCCCTGAAGGTGGTGAGGCCGCCCATGAAGGGCGGCGCGGACGGTGGTGGCGGCCCTGGACGAAGCCGCACACCGGTGGATGATAGCGTACCGCAGGTCGGCCAGACGGCTGCCGGCCGGCCGGCGGTACGTACTGCGGGAAGGTCAGGCGGCGAGGGGCCGGCGCTCCAGCACGCGGCCGACCACCTCGGCGGTGGGCGCGAAGGCCCGGGCGCGCCAGGCGATGATCTCCACGGTGCAGCCGAGGCGCTTGAGGAGTTCGATGTCGCCCCCCGACGCCCCCTCGACCTCGATGCGGTCGGCGCCCATGACGCGGCGGCGGGCGAGCCGCCAGCCACCGGCCAGGGTGAGCGGCGTGCCTTCTCCCATGACGGCATCGAAAGCCTCATTGCCGGTCATGGCAAACCCGCCGCCCAGGCCGAAGGCCGAACGGACGGCGCGGACCTGCCCGGCGTCCAGCACCCGGCCGATGAGGGTTTCTCCCGTATCCCCCGTGTTTCCCGTATTGGCGGTGAGCCGGCGCACGCGCAGGTTCTCTTCCGGCAACCGGTCCCACACGGGCAGCAGCAGGCCGGCGGCCAGCCAGAACCGGGATTCCCGGTACGCTGGCAATCCCGCCATCTCCTGCTCCCATAGTTTTCTCCAGTTCTCGATCTGGCGGTCGTCGGAGATATCCACGGGCTGCCAGTTGGAAGCATCGTATTCCGCCTTCGGGATGGTGTCCCGGGATGACGGCCGAATCAACCGGACGCGCTCCTGCACCCCGCCGTCGTCGAAGACGTGGGATGGGGCGGTCCTGACCGCCGCCGCCCGCATCGACCGGGTGTTGATTGCGATGCACGGTATTCCTGTCTTCCCGTGCTTGCCGTCGTTCTCTGCGGCCTGCCCCACCAGGTCGATGGCTGCTTCCGCCGTGGTGGGCTTCACGAGGTCCCGCCGGAGGATCTCCACCAGCTCCGTGACCGCCCCGCTCCCCGGATGCCGTGCAAGAACCTCCCTGCTGAGGATTGAAAGGAATTCGGCGTGGAGGGTCTCGACGCCGACCTCGTAGGTCCCCGACTCCTTCGCCTGCTCGATATTCCCCTCGATTCTTTTTTCAAGTTCTCCGAAGAGCATGTTCTGCTCATCTATCGGGAGGGCCAGCAAACGGTTGAGGAACTGGGACATGGGCGGCAGGTTTTCCCGCAGGGCGCCCTCGTGGGCCAGCTTCAGCCCCGTGGCGGTTTCGAATTTCTCGATTGACCAACCCGGAATCCGGCCGAGCCACAGGGACGAGAAAAACATCCGAAGGGCGGTCTTGGCGTAGAGGCTCTCCAGGTTGTCGCTGGCCCGGAACAGGGACCGGTCGCCGCCCATGGCGGCCTGGGAGTTCCGCTGGCCCCGGGTGATGGCCCCGAGGGAGTCCAGCCTCCTCGCGATGGTGGCGATGAACCGCCGCTCCCCCTTCACGTCCGTGGTCACCGGACGGAAGAGGGGAGAGGAGGCCTGGTGGGTGCGATGGGTGCGCCCCAGCCCCTGTATGGCCTGGTCCGCCCTCCAGCCCGGCTCCAGCAGATAATGAACCCGGCGGCGGGTGTTGCCGCAGGAAAGATCGGCGTGATAGCTCCGCCCGGTCCCCCCCGCCATGCTGAATATCAATATCTTCTTCTTCCCCTCCATGAAGGCGGAGGCCTCCGAAAGGTTCGCCGATGCCGGACGGTTTCTCAATGCGAGCCGTTCGCCGTTCGAGTCGGTAATCTTCAGCACCCGGCGGGACCGCCCCGTCACCTCCGCCACGGCGTCATGCCCGAAGTATTGAACAAGCCGGTCGAGGGCGGTGGGTACCGGGGGGAGGGAGGCGAGTTTCTCGATCAGCGCGTCCCGCCGGGCGACGGCCTCCACGCACAGCACGGGATTCCCGTCATGATCGAACACGGGCCGGGAGAGAAGATTCCCCTCCTCGTCGGTGAACGGCTCCTGCAACTGGACCGGAAACGAATGCGCCAGGAACTCGATCACGGTTTCCCTCGGGGTCAGGTCGATATTGAGGTCCTCCCACTCCGAACTCGGGATATCGGCAATACGCCGTTCCATCAGCGCCTCCCCGGTGGACACCAACTGAATCACCACGCTTCTTTCAAGTTCCAGATCGGACTCCACGGAGGAGATCAGGGAGGGGCACTTCATGCCGGTCAGCAGGTGCCCGAAGAACCGCTGCTTGGCCCCCTCGAAGGCGGACAGGGCGGCGGATTTTGCATTCTTGTTCAATGTCGATTCCCCGTCCACGATCCCGGTGGCCTTCAGCGCTTCTTCCAGGTTCCGGTGAATCACCTTGAAGGCATTGGCGTAGTCATCGTAGATCCCGCGCTGGGAACCTGAAAGAGCATGTTCGAGGATGTCCACCTCCACGCCGTCGTAGCTGAGTGCTCGGGCCTGGTAGAGCCCCAACGCCTTGAGGTCCCGGGCCACCACCTCCAGGGCGGCGACCCCGCCGGCCTCCATGGCGGAGATGAAGTCCGACCGGGTCTCGAACGGGGTGTCCCCGGAAGCCCAGAGGCCGAGGCGGCCCGCATAGGCGAGTCCCGGCACCGTGGTGGCCCCGGTGGCGGACACGTAGGCGATCCGCGCGTCGGGCAGGGCGT
>VYFM01000060.1 GCA_009842375.1 Candidatus Poribacteria bacterium
TGACAGCAATGAAGAGGCTTCTGTCGGGAAATTGACACAGGAACTCAAACATACGGATCGGATGATATTGCTGGGACTGGGTTGGTTAGCCCGCGAAGGACAATTAAATATTGTTAAACGGCAAAGAGCTACATATTTTATTTTAAATGCCACATCTGATAACGAGGGGAGTTCCTCCTAATGAAGCCAATTAGGCAATTAACGGTTGTGCCAATGCTTCCTGAAAACCTTGAACCGTTACGTGAATTAGCATTGAACTTATGGTGGACTTGGGATAATGAAGCAGTCGGTCTATTTCGACACCTTGACTCAGAACTATGGGAAGAAACCTATCACAATCCAGTTGCGATGCTCGGGAAAATATCACAAGAGCAATTGCAATCTGCATCCAAAAATGAGGTGTTTTTAGCACACCTGGATGTAATACACAAAAAGTTTAAAGCCTACCTTTGTGCCCCGTCGTGGTTTGAAGACTATTCGGACGACAACTCTCTCAAAGATATAAATATCGCATATTTTTCTATGGAATTTGGACTGACAGAGTGCATGCCGTTGTACTCTGGTGGTTTGGGAGTCCTTGCGGGTGACCATCTCAAATCAACAAGTTATCTTGGACTTCCGTTTGTCGGTGTTGGTTTGCTATATCAGCACGGTTATTTTCGGCAGACGTTAACTTCAGATGGATGGCAGATGGCGGATTATCCAACGAATGACTTCTACAATATGCCGATTCAACCTGAGCAGAAGCCAGATGGCAGTCAACTATTGATTGAAGTAGATTATCCCGAAGGAAAGGTATATACAAAGGTTTGGCGTGCACAGGTAGGACGAATTCCGTTATATCTATTGGATACGAATATCCCTGAAAATGAGAATACCGGGTTGCGCGATATTACTGACTACCTTTACGGGGGTGATGATCGAATGCGTATTAAACAAGAGATTCTGCTTGGAATTGGTGGTTTCCGTGCATTGGCAGCACTCGGTATTCACCCGACTGTATGCCACATGAACGAAGGTCATGCTGCCTTTTTAGCATTAGAACGGATACGACAATTAATGGAAAAAACCAATATTAGTTTTGATGCAGCCTGTGAGGTGGCAGCTGCGGGGAATATCTTCACTACGCACACACCAGTTCCCGCTGGAATTGATTGGTTTCCACCGGATTTGGTGAAACACTATTTTAGTAGTTACTACAGCAAACTCGGTGTTTCAGAGGAAAAATTCCTCGCTTTAGGAAGAAAAAATCCATCAGACAATAACAGTGAATTCAGTCCAGCGTTAGTTGCATTACGTCTTTCAACAATGTCCAACGGGGTTAGTCAATTACATGGACGTGTTTCGCGTAACATGTGGAAAGAACTTTGGCAGAATCTCCCTGTGCATGAAGTTCCAATAAAAGCTATAACAAACGGCATTCATACACGTTCTTGGGTTTCAGAAGATATGCAAAGTCTGTTTGATAGGTATCTCGGACCGAAATGGATTGTTGATCTGACGAATCAGGAGGTATGGACACAAATATCGAAAATACCGGATACTGAATTGTGGCGTACTCACGAACGTAGACGTGAACGTCTAATAGCATTTGCACGACAACGTCAGGTTCAGAAACATCGTAAAACTTCAGACCAAGATATAACACTGGATAACACTGTTCAGAAGTTTGAAACTGTAGATAAGATACTCAATTCCAGTGCATTAACTATCGGTTTTGCCAGACGATTTGCCACATATAAACGTGCTACATTACTGTTCAACGATGTTGATCGACTTGATAAAATACTCAATGACTCTGAACGCCCCGTCCAACTCATTTTTGCAGGCAAAGCACACCCGCACGATCACGAAGGAAAGGTGCTAATTCAGAAAATAAACAGAATTGCATCACAACCGAGATTTAGACATAAGATTCTATTTATTGAGAATTACGACATTTGCGTTGGTCGGTATCTTGTTGAAGGTGTTGATGTATGGCTCAATACCCCACTTCCACCAAATGAAGCAAGCGGTACAAGTGGGATGAAAGCTGCAGCAAACGGGGCACTAAATCTGAGTATGGCAGATGGATGGTGGGTTGAAGCTCAACAATTGGGTGGCGGTTGGACGATTGAAGCCACACCTGAAACAAATGACCCTAAAGTCATTGATAATGCACACGCAAATGCGATTTATGAGCTGCTTGAACAGCAAGTTGTTCCTCTGTTTTATGATAGAGATCCTGTTGATGATATTCCTTATGGATGGGTTGCAAAAATGAAAATAGCAATGCAGAACTTAGCACCTGTATTTAATACTAAACGGATGGTCGCAGAATATGCAGAACGTCTCTATTTTCCCGCACACCAAAGATGGATAAAGTTAAATCAGGATAATGGACACCGTGGCATTACACTTGCGAATTGGAAAGCAAATATCCGTAAACATTGGGGAAAATTGCGTATTGAGGAACATAACCATAAGGCACAGCAAGCACCTAAAACAAAAGATGTTTCAGCACTTAATGTTGGCGAAACTGTATCTATTCAAGCGGTAGTTTACACAGATGTATTATTCCCAAATGAACTGGCTGTTCAAATATATCATGGCGTATTGGATTCTACAGGAGAAATTCAGAACGGAAGCGTTACCAAGATGAAATATCTTGAAGAACTCGGTGGTGGCAAATTTCTGTATGAAGGAACGATCATCTTAGACAAAACGGGTCTACATGGCTATACGTTGCGTGTATTACCATCGCATGAGGATTTACAATCTCACTATGACCTTGGACTCCTTACTTGGGCATAACAGCGTGAGAATACCTTTGAGTGATGCTTATCTCAACCAATAATCCAGAGGTATTCAATTGTCAAGATTCAACATTTTCAGAATCATGAATGGACACTAAATCAAGAAATTAAGAATGGTTCAAAAATGTCAAGATTCAGAGTTTTCAGAGTCAATCGCAATTTTGATGATTTTATGCTAATGCTATAAACCTATA
>VYFM01000572.1 GCA_009842375.1 Candidatus Poribacteria bacterium
CTACCCGCATTTATTGTCCAATTTATTATACCTTATATATTAGTATATAGCAAAGTTTCAGCGAACCTTAAATCCTCTTGTGTTGTAAGTTTCAAATTCTGATAATTTCCCATAACTAACTTTACAGGAAGACCCAATTCTTCTACTAATGCTGCGTCATCTGGTGCGCTAATATCATTTTGGATCGCATTCTCGTGTGCCTCAATAAGTATAGATTTACGAAACACTTGCGGTGTCTGCACACGCCATAAGCGATCCCGTTGCGGAGTATGGTCAATAAGTAAATGTGCGTCTGCTACTTTAATAGTTTCTTTCACAGGTACTGCAGAGATAGCTGCCCCAAATTCTTCAGTTGCCTCAAGACATCCAAATATAATATCGTCATCTATAAATGGACGAACACCGTCATGGACAACAACAAAATCAACATCATCTGAAAGTGCACGAAGACCTTTGAATACAGATTCTTGCCGAGTCTCGCCACCTGGGACCAGTCCACCAATCTTCCTATAACGAAAGGGTTTTATCACTTCATCGTGGCATATCTGAAAATCCGACTCGTCAACTATTACATATATTTCATCAACAACGGTGTTTTGTTCAAACTTATCTATTGTGTGTGATAAAATTGGTTTTTCACCTAACATCAAATAGGGTTTTTTAACAGAGGATTTCATCCTCTTACCATAACCAGCAGCAGGGATCAGGACAGATATTTTGTTATTCATCTGCTGCCATCTCATCAATAACCTTTCTCAGATGAAGACTCGTCTACATTTCTTCCAAAAATCATCTGACCCGTACTCGTTCGCAACATCTGCGTAACTACAACATCAAGCGTATGTCCGATATACTGTTTGCCATCTTCAACGATTACCATCGTTCCATCATCAAGATAACCAACACCTTGATTTGGTTCTTTCCCGATTTTCTGTAGATGAACTTGAATAATCTCCCCTGCAACGACAATTGGACGGATAGCATTGGCTAATTCGTTGATATTTAGGACAGTGACTCCCTGTAATTCAGCGACTTTGTTGAGATTTAAATCGTTGGTAATGATTTTGGCAAAATGTTTACGGGCAAGATGTACGAGTTTCGCGTCAACTTCGTCAAGGTGCGGAACATCTTCTTCAATGATTTCCACTGCAATTGATGGACTATTCTGAAGCGAGCGTAAAATATCAAATCCACGCCTTCCCTTGTTTCTGCGTAATAATTCGGTTGAATCCGCAATATGTTGCAATTCATTCAGAACAAACCGTGGTATTAGCAGCGTCCCATCAATGAATTGCGTCTCACAGATTTCAAGAATACGTCCATCAATAATCACACTTGTATCCAATATCTTAAATCCGTTAGAATCATTTGTTGCGAATGGTGTTCCCATTTGGGTATAACGATACGAATTGAACAGTCGTACGACAGGTAGACTCTCGGAAATATAGTAACCACCAACCATTCCAATATAACCAAATCCAAGGATAACTGAGATCTGTAGAATGCTGGAAAACGAAATGGTATCAAAATTCAGGGCAGAGTCAGATGGATTAAGGAGATGACAACCAGTCCATGAAATTAACAGACCGAATGCAAGTCCAACGAAACTCGCAACATACCTACGTGCTTTGGATTCATGAAGAAGTCTTTCAACTACAACAAGGAAGCAGGCAACAACGAACCCTGCGCTTCCGCGGGAATCTGCAGCAGCATCGCCCATGCGAACGCAACGAGCATCAACGCAACCAGCCCCGCCCAGATGACGGCGCTGATGTTCACGAGACGACGTTCTCAGAAGATGAGGGGTGGGACATGACGATCATTGTGCGGAAACGGACAAACCCCAATCCACACATTTGCTGATCGCCGACTCGGAATTTGAGCGTGCGATAAACTCAGAGGCATGATGTCAAAGCAAGCGGAAAATTTGAATGCCAACACCACCTAGTTCGTCAAAGGCCTTCTTGCTAACGACGACGATGCCGTTGAAGCCGGCGTTGCCTTGCAGCCACGCCCATGTGGGGTCGAAGCCGCCGGGCTCGATATTCTGACGTACCGTCCGATCGTCGATTACATCGAACCCAACCTTCATTTCGGGTCCAATTTCCTCGGCACCGTTATTGACGGAGTCTGGTGCGAATGCTGAGTTGAAGGAAAAAGCCACGTCTTCGGAGGTCAGATCGCCCCAATCACCTCCGTTGTTGTGCCACGCAATGTCTTCACGGATCGTGAAGGTGATGCTGTTGAAGTCAGATGCGACTTCCCACGATTCGGCGAGGCCGAGGTCTGAGGGCGAGTACGCGGTGTGGTCTTGTGGCGGCGGCGTCGGCGGACTGACGTGTGGCGCACGGACGATCGTCTCGTAGATCGAGAGGTCTTTTCCGATGCCACCTGTCGCGCGAATGTCTCGACGCGGCTCTTGAATCAACGGCGGGACTTCGCCGACCGCGATCGTCACCGTGCCTTCCGCCGCGGGACCTGAATCGTCGGTACACGCGATCGCGGCGAACGCCGCGAGGGGTATTAGCAGGGTACTCCCGAGGATCAACAACAATGTTCGAGGATCGTGACGAAATATCTTTCGCATCAAATGCCTCCTTTCATGACGCATAGGCTCAATCGCCAAGCACCTAAAGCGAAAACCACGCGTATCCAAATTGCGATTTTCGCAGTTCTTGGCTCGCGTGATGATGGAATACAGTTTATAGCACTGTCTCGCGCCTGCGCGCGTTGCGATGAGAGATGATTCAGCGGCAGAAATCGCCAGTGAGAAATTGTCTCTGCTGAGCTAAAATACGCTTGGGCAGCCAACGGGCTGGTAGTTAAGAAGGAGGTCGAGATGGATTTGGATTTCACGATTTCGGGGCAACAGTGGATCGGAGTGGCGATCGGCGCAGTTTTGTACATGGTGCTGTCGATGATCTGGTACATGCCAAACGTGTTCGGCAACCGGTGGATGGCGGGCGAAGGGTTGACTGAGGAG
>VYFM01000383.1 GCA_009842375.1 Candidatus Poribacteria bacterium
CCATCCAGTCGCACATCGACGACGCCGTCGAAAAGGGCGCGACCGTGCATTGCGGAGGCAAGCACGTCGATAACGGCGGCACCTGGTATCCGGCGACCGTCGTGAGCGGTGTCAACCACACGATGCGCATCATGACCGACGAGACCTTCGGCCCCGTGCTGCCCGTCATGCCCTTCGACAGCATCGAGGAGGCCGTCGAACTGGCCAACGATTCGCGCTACGGCCTCAGCGCCAACGTCTTCGCCGGCAGCGAGGAAGAAGGCGTGGAAGTGGGCCGGCGCCTGAACGGCGGCGTTATCAGCGTCAACGAAGCATCGCTGTCCGGCTCGGTCCACGAATTCGAGCAGGAACCCTTCAACCTCTCGGGCCTGGGCCGCTCCCGCATGGGCCCCGCCGGCGTCGAACGCTTCTACCGCCACAAGCTCATCCTCTCCGACTCGTCTCCCGAAGCCCGCAACATCGACGCCTACGCCGAACCTGCCACGTAACCTGGGAGAATGCCTGGGAGGGAGGTCGTCCCGACCTCCCAAACCCCCGCCAGTGTTATCATGCCCCCCGCTGGCTCGGCACGCGGCGGGGTATGGCGCAGTCTGGTAGCGCGTCTGCTTTGGGAGCAGAAGGTCAACGGTTCAAATCCGTTTACCCCGACCACTGCGCCAATGGGCCGCCGCTTTCCCGGACTAACCAGTCGATGCGCCTGTAGCTCAACCGGATAGAGCATCGGCCTTCTAAGCCGGTGGTTGCAGGTTCGAGTCCTGCCAGGCGCGCCATCGGCGAAAGCGGCGCCCCAGACGGCGGGCCGGGCAGCAGCATCAACCGTGGTGGGCGTAGCTCAGTTGGTAGAGCCCCAGATTGTGGATCTGGTCGTCGTGGGTTCGAGTCCCATCGTCCACCCCACCCTTCACCGCCGGCTGTGGCAATATTGCACCCCCACCGGCTGGCGTTCCGTTCAACGCCACACCCACACTGGGCCGTTAGCTCAACTAGGTAGAGCAGTGGACTCTTAATCCATTGGTTGCGGGTTCGATTCCCTCACGGCCCACTTCTTACTCAAGTAAAGCAAAATAAAACAGACGCGCGGGTCAATTCGGTGCCGTCATGCCGCTTCCTCGACCGGCGGATCTCCACATGCGACACAATTGTTCTCCGGCCAATCTCGATCAACCGTTCTTATTCCCGAGTCGTTCTCTCCGTGTTCGATTAGCCATTCGTCGCTCAAGAGCCCACCAAGCTCAGCAATGCGGCGCGTTGATGTAGCGAAGACGCGGCTGATTGAACGAGAAGGGGGGCTTAGCAAACAGTCCAGTGCCATATCGCTGATCATTGCGGTCACGTAGCTAAGCTCTACGGGACCATAAGGGTCGTAATGCGCGCCGCAGGCTGGCTCCTCTTGGCTAGGATCTCCGCCGTCTGGCCACTTTGCAACCCTAAAGGACGGCGACCCCGTCTGGCTGATGTGGCATTGAAAACACCCGCCTTTCCGCACGATAGCCACAGCATGACCCGCACAGGCATGTGCTTCCGTCCAACCGTAAAGGATCGGGCTCTGCCGACCCTGTTCCACATGCCAGCGATTAAGTGCGCTTTCGGCGCCCCAACTCCCGGTAGCTGCGATGATCAAATCTGCCTTCCCCAGGAGTTCAGGTTCGTTGCGCAAGAACTCCTGTAGGGAGCAAGTTCGGCTGTCGATCCTAAGATGAGGAAAGTCGGCTTGCAGTCGCTTGGCCAAGGACTCCGCTTTGTTAAGGCCAACCGCCGTAGCACCCAGCGGATGTCGACCGACATTTGGCCAACTCAAAGTATCAACATCAACCAGAATGATGTTGCCAACCCCCGCCTGCGCAAGCGTGCAGGCAACTGGCGAGCCAACCGATCCACACCCAAACACAACAACCGTGGAATCCAGTAGCCGAGCAGTTCGAGGATCGCGTCCACGTCCATGCACCCAGTGCGCGTCCGCACGCTGTATCGAACTTCGGATGACCGGACTAAATCCAAAAAATCGACGAAGTAACAAAGGCTTCGGTGTGCGTCCCGGTCTGAAACCCTTTGACAGCGGGTCAGTAACCGAATGCGGACGAGAATGCGTAGTTCTTGGGTTTGAGGCCTTGACCGCGATGAGACCAGATCCACCTCGTCCGCGTGCCCCGAGCAGAGCAACCACTTGGTCGGGCTCGCCGACCGCGGCTTGCGCCAGGGCTGAAGCTGCATCCTGTCCTGCATTAACTGCCAATACATGCAAGTCGGACGCCGTTTCGGGATATTCAACCGGGAGCGGCGGCTTCGACAGCCAAATGAAGGCAGCCTCCTCGGTCTTTGCATGGGCATCGGTACCGAAACGGCGACGCACCCACCGCATTAAGGTGCTCTCGTCCTCTCCCGCAATCTCAAGGCCGTCATCTCTCCAGACACGCACGACGCGAGAAGGCGGCTCCGGAGTAAGCAGGCTGAAGAAACGTGTGCCGTCCTCATGTGACTTGTACTGCCAGTAGGTCAAAAACTCTTCGCGAAAGTCCCGCTCGATGATTGACCCTTCCAATAGGTCTTCGACTAACTGAACGGACCGCCCCAAAAGGTTCTCAGCCACAGCGCATGGATCGTCGGGGTCGCACTCCGCCATGTTGGGCAGCAAACACATAATGCCGTCGCTTTCCACATGGGGCCAAGTCATGAACGGTGGGTGGTCAACCAACGCGGTGCGAACCGGGACAGACGGAAAACCAGCGGTGGCCACTAGATCGATGTGGCGCACGATCTCGTCAGAAAAAGTGACACCTATCCGCCAGCCAGCGACAAATTGGCGGCGCGGATAGCACCTCCGCATCATCCGCGCATCCAGCCGTTCGGGGGCCTGCTCCGTCCGCTCGCGTAGACGCGCCTCTAGTTGAAGCGCCATCCGACGCCCGCTGAGTGGCAACGCTGTCTCAGGCAGAGCGGCCGCCACCGGCGCTTCTCACGGCGTTCGCAGCTGCCGACGTAGACGATAGGAGTGCAGCCGAACCGATAATGGCTGGCGCCGAAGCCGCAGCCCGCTTCTCATTCTCAAGTCGCTCACTGAAAAAGGTCGTGGCAAAAACCTTGTCCCAGCACTTAACCGCTCGTTCGCGCGTGCAGTCGCTCCTGAACAACGGCCGTAGTGTATCGATCGCGTCCGTCAGCTTGTCGCGAAAAGATCGTGCCCGGGCGTCGTGAGCC
Organism: Candidatus Poribacteria bacterium; assembly: GCA_009842375.1. Taxonomy (GTDB): domain Bacteria; phylum Poribacteria; class WGA-4E; order WGA-4E; family WGA-3G; genus MSPOR6. The sequence goes on from VYFM01000383.1 coordinate 3,196, forward strand.
CCACTGGTGATGTATTCGCCAGGAGTGACCGGATGGGCGATCTCAAGATCCCAGTTCAGCCTGTCCCGTATCGCCAGCATGGTGCTGTAGAGAGCAAGATCCTCACGACCGCTCTGCCGGAAACGTTCGGCCAAAAGGACGGAGATACCGAAACCGCTCAGTATGCCGGTGCGCCAACTACGGCGACTGCGAGCGTACTTCTTCAAATCCCGGTTGATGCGACGGAACTGCTGACCATCGGCCGATCTCGCGCGCTCTTCTTCGTACCACTTTGTCACATCGCGGGCGTCGGACCGCTTCCAGCCGCTGCTGGAAGCCAGTTCGTAGTGGACCTCTTCGCCATAAAAGGTCGAAGTAACCACCCGGCGGTAGACGGGTAGATCAACATGGTATCCGGCTTGATAGTACACCCGCACGCAATTCGAGCGCACCTCCGGTGCTTGCTTGAATTGGCCGTCATCGACGGCATCGCGAACCATTTGGCGAGCCTGGAGGGAAGTCATCTCGGCACCGCGTGTGCCGACCAGATCTTCCTTCCGGAAGTAGACGCCATCGTCTATGTCGTAGTCGTTGTCTGGGTCGCGAACCATCGTCTTCATAGCGTAGCTGCCCTGCGAGACGAATTCGATTGGCTTCGGCTTATCCGCCCTCTTCAATCCCCTGCGCACTCGCTCCCGGTTGGAGTTGCGCCGATCACGCATCCTGTCTTGCTCGGTCTTGGGCAGAGTAACCTCTTGATTGTGATACGCCCGGATATCCTTGGAACAGTCGAACATTACTTCTCCTTACTTTTTGTCTAGGGAGGCGTGGTCCCAAACCGCGCCATTCGCCGGCACCGCCGGTAAATCGTTAATGAGACGTCGGATCATCTCGCCGTCGTCGCTATTGGGGTCATCGCAGATGCTCTTCGTCAGGTCGGCGTCCGTGTGAGCTTGCGAAATCAAGCGGCCTAGTGCCTCCTGCCGGGTATCGTCGAGACCCAGATATGGCATCATGCTTGTCGGTACGGGCCTGTTGGGGAAACGCACACGTCGGACAGTACGTCCGCTGCTGCTGATGGCATTGGCCAAGAGTCTCGCCATTTGGTCGAAGGCAAACTCCTGGGTCGAAATGCTCAGCGGCGCGACATCGACGCCAAGCGACCAGCCCAACACCGATCGGTGCGCCGACTTCGCATCAATGTGTTCGCCCTCTGGGCGCGGACAGGTCCCAAGCGAATAGATCTCTATCGGTCGGTCAGGCTCGGCGGTGGTCAGCGCGTCGACCAAGCCAACCAAGATTGGGTTGTTGGCCCAAAGACCACCGTCCGCAAAAACTTGCTGAGGCCCGTCAGGATCGTTGGGATCGTTGATCGCTGCGAGCGAGCGGTAGATCGGCGCCGCACTGGATGCCATGCAGACATCGACCAGCGTATAGTTATCGTCGCGCACCCCGCTGCACCGCGTCTTTTTAAATACCCAAGCACGATGCTCACTCATCAGGACAGCAGGTATTGACAGTGAGATTCCGCGCTTGACGTACACATCCCGCATGGTTGTGTCGCCCAGAACTGATTCAAGCGCATCTCGGAGCGCCTTATCGCCCGCTCGCACGTACCGGCCGCCCTGTGTAGCCCGATAAACGGCACTTACCTTGCCGGCAATCCGATGCGGAAATATCTTGGAACCATGCTCGCGGTAGAGCCCGACGATTTCCTGCATCGGCCGGCCGATGGCGAGGGCGCAGCCGACGATTGCGCCAGTGCTGGTTCCCGTGATCAGGTCGAAACCGCGTCCGAGGTCAAGCGCCGCTTCGTCACGGATCCGGCTAAATTGATCCGCCAGCCGCGCAAGAAAGGCCGCAGTGTAGATGCCGCGCATTCCACCACCGTCGAGGCTGAGCACGCGGTAAGCCTGCTCAATATGTTGATTTGTTTGGGTATTTCCCATTCGGTCCCCTCAACACAGTCGGGACGGGGTTATCATGCCCCGCCATCCGGCAATAGAATATACGGATATTGCGATTATACATCAAGTTTCTTGATGTATTCATCATGAATTAGTCGTTATTATAGGAGGATAGTATGGATGAGGCGGGTGAACAGCTGCGCTGGGGGGTTCGCCGCCGGTTGGAATTCATCGATTTTCGCTTGTTTTGGGACGGACGCTTCAACCGAAAGGACATGGCGGAAACGTTTGGCATCTCAGCGCAACAGGCCTCGGTGGACATCGGGCAGTATGAAAAGATTGCGCCGGACAACCTCGCTTACGATCCGGCCGAGAAGGCTTATAGACGTAGCGAAAAGTATGAGCCTGCGTTCATCGGCGGGAATATCGATCAACACCTTTTGCAGTTGATAGCCATCGAAAACCAATGGATACGTCAGGAAGATAGCTGGTTCCGTAGCGCACTCCCGATCGAGGTGGTCACACTTGGCGGTCGGCCGACCGATCCGGCGGTACTGCTTCGCGTTCTCCAAGCAATCCGCAACAGGTTGGAGGTCGTCATCGAATATGCTTCGCTGACCGGTTCTCCTCAGCCATCGCGGATAATTGCGCCCCATGCCCTGGCCTATAGCGACGAACGCTGGTACATCCGATCATGGTCTAGGGATCACAACGATTTCCGGGACTATAAACTGAGCCGCATTAGCGCAGTCGCCGATTCTCGGCCCTCCTCAATCGATCCCTCTCTGGATTTCGAATGGGCCCACGAAATCAATCTTGTGATAGTGCCTAACCCAGCTTTGCCGCCAGAACGACAGACCGCAATTTCCGCTGAGCTGGGGATGACAGATAAGCGCCTTGTTCACTCATGTCGACTGAGCCTCAGTTTTTATTTAATGAGCAAGTACAACCTCGAAATAGAACCCGGTGTCCTAGATCCAAACAAGCAGCAAGTCGTTCTCCAGAATCGAGACCAAGTCATACAAGCACGTGCTGCAGCTCGCCAATTGTCAAAGGAGGCCCTGGCACGAACGCAAGGCTCAGACAAAACCACTAGTGGCCCTTAGGTATCTAGCCATGCGTCAGCCTAGTTCAAGACCCAGACGCTCATGTCAGTAGTGGCAACCCTGCTATTTGGTAGTCTTGCCCGAGCCGATGAGTTAGATAGCTCCGACACCGATCTGTTGATGATCGCGCTGGAGAACGAAACGCGTCGTATTACGGCCGGCCATCTCTCACTGTTTCTGTATCCATGGCAGACACTTAAAAAAAATGCCCGCGAAGGTGACCTATTCCTCTGCCATCTGGTGCGGGAGGCTAAGCCATTACTGGATCCGAACGGATACTTGCCAAGACTCCAGGATGCTTTCCAATACCGATCAGACTACATGTCCGACATTGCGTGGGCTGCAGATCTGGGTTGGTATCTTGCTAGGTTCGGCACCGAACTGAACTCAAACCTGCTTGCCAAGCGAGTGCTCTGGTGCATTCGGACAATTCTCATCGCCCGAAGCGCAAATCGGCGCAACCCGATCTTCGCTCCCCAACTGCTTGCCGAACAGACTCAATCAAGCGCCGGAAAAGAGCTTCTTTTACGGCGACACATCACGCGAAGAGACGCGGAACTGCGCAAGTTACTACGCCTATTCCTTGAGGAAGAGACTTCACCCGACCGCTTCAACAATCAGGCAGACCAGACCGCATTCATAGAGCGATTTGTGGTCACGTCCAACAAGGTCGCCTTGCAGACGATCCAGCAGGAAGAACAGAGCCAAATTGGTTATAGCTGAGAACTGTAAGTCTTCTGCCTAATAGTTCCATTTTTCGCCGCAAAGAAAATACGCTGAATAACGGCAACAGCGAAGACAATCAGAAGGACTGACTGTTCTTACGGGATTGGCTTTGCTACTACAGAGTAAGCGCTTGCCACGTGATCCCTCGTCTTCCGGTGCGCTTGCACTCATACTCGAAAGACCTTCATCACTTCGTCGCCGAGATGATTGATGACTTTGACAGCGATGCGACCCGATTGGGGTTTATCGAAGGGGCGTGAGACGTCGCTTCGGAGCGTGGCCCAGGCTTCCTGATTGATTTCGGCCTTTAGTGTGGTTTTTAGTGCCTTGTAAGGGTCGTTCGCTCCCAAGAAGTAAGCGTGGCGGACGAAAAAGCTCTCTTCGTTGTACTCGGTGTCGATGAACCAGCAGGCGATGCCGTCGGCGCCGTCACTGCGAACTTCGCCGGTGTTGGGGTGGAAAACGTCCACACCATTGATCTTGACTTGAATCTTCTCGGCGTCGGCTTCCCTCCCCGCTACCGAAAGGACTTCGATATCCGGCTCGCCAAAGATCACGAACAAATTGCCTTTCCCAGTGTTTTTTAAGTCGCCGGCCATATGTAGGTCCGCGTTCATGCGAGCCTTGAGGACGGGAACGCGACCCAGCTTGTTGAACTCCGAGGCATGGGCCTCGTAGTTGAACGCACAGGCCACTAAAACATCAAAGTTGGCGTCCGCTGATTCTCGCGCGGCTGCAACCAGATCCGGTCGTGCTACGGTGCCGAACTCGGGCCCAATAAAGATAGCAGCACGCTTCTCGACAACAGAGTCCTCGCTACCCTCGGCATACCGCCCCTCCGCACAGATAAGATCGCCCGGCCAAGGAGTGATCGAAGAAAAGGCGATCCTATCTTCCTTGTGAGCCTGCTGGACTCCCGTAGACTTAAGGTGCTCCAAGATCACGCCAGCGAAGTCCTGCGTATCGCCATAACTGGCCCTCTCTTCCCTGACGCTGTCGAGTAGTTGGTCATTTTCGTCAAAACCCAAAACCCGGTGCGGTGAGATACTTTCCACCGTGAACGAACCGGCAACGCGCACCTTCTTCTTGTCTTCGTAGGGCTTGTCGAATAAATATTCGTAGTCAGCCTTGGCGGCAATGGAGGCATCAATCTCCTTCTGCCGAGCGATACGCTGCTCCCACCACTCCGCATGAAATTTCTTTGCATCTTGCGGCCAGTTGTTGCTGGCCTCGCGAGGAACCTCCCACTCCTTCCAATCTTCCTTCAGCGCTTGGTTGAGCCCAGCGCGAAGCAGCTCAAGCTCTTCCTGGAATTTCTCCCCGATCACGTCGATTTCGGCGTTGTTGGCAATGGACTTCAAGGTGATGTGGGGGACTCGCTTGTACACGAAGCCCTGGCGGATGTCGTTGTACGTAGTCGCATCGGAGGGAGTCTTGCCGGAGAGCGTGGCTTCTTTATTTTTTCCGTCGCGGCTGTCAGCGAGCAAGTAGTAAGGATAGCGGGCGCCCATTATGCGGGCTCGCGCGAGCGCTAGAGCAACGCGGGAAGTATCGATCGTGATCCAGCGGCGCCCCCACTGCTCTGCAACGTATGCAGTGGTGCCGGAACCGCACGTAGGATCAAGAACAAGATCGCCTGGATCGGTGGCCATGAGGATGCATCGCTGGATGACTTTGACAGACGTTTGGACAACATACACCTTGCCCATTCCGCTTCCAGACGCTGTGTCTGCCCAAAGATTCGAAAGAGGATTTACGGGGTTATCTCCCGCATATCGAACATAGTTCAACGTTCGTCCCGATTGCACAACACGGTCGGAGGCAAAGAGCTTTCGCATGCCTTCTTGGTTGGTAGACCAACTTCTGCCGGCTGTTGGGGAATACTTTTGCCCGAATGCCTCAATTGTGTAGACACAGCTTGGGGTCCGGCCAGCAGCCAAAAGTATCTGAAATCGAGCATGTTCGTTTGCCGGGACAATCTCTCCACTCTTGATACGTCGGAATTGCCCAATACCCTCTTTCAAGATTGAGTACGCCGGATCACTCTCCGGAGTTTTTGGACTAAAAAGTAGTCGTCTCTTTACGCTTTCCCTAGACTTTGCATACCAAAGAACAAAGTCAGTAACTTCAGCCATCTGGCCTTTCCCAAGTCCAGCCGTTTTCTTGAATGTGATAATGGTAACGAGCGACTCCTCCCCAAACACCTCATCCATTAACGCTCGCACTCGATGCACGTTCTCGTCCCCGATCTGCAAGAAAATTGACCCGCTCTCGGTCAATAAATCCCGCGCTACCGTCAGCCGATCCCGCAAATACGTCAGATACGAATGTATTCCATCGCGCCACGTATCGCGGAACGCCTTCACCTGCTCGGGCTCGCGGCTGATATGCTCTCGTTTGCCGTCCCGTACGTCGCGGCTGGTCGTTGACCACTGGAAATTGGAGTTGAACTTGATTCCATAGGGCGGGTCGATGTAGATGCACTGCACCTTGCCACGGAGCCTCTCTCGTTGCGCCAGCGACGCCATTACCTGCAAGCTGTCACCAAGAATCATCCGATTCGACCAATTGGCATCGTGCTGATAGAACTCGGTTCGGGCCTGGCCTTGGGGCAAGCCGTCAAAGTCGGCGAACAAGTTAGGCTGAAAGCCTGTTTCGGTAGTGGCACGTTCAGCCTCAGCTTTCTCGCTATGCCGCAATAGGTCGCTGATCAATGCCCGGGGATGAATCTTCTCCTGGATAAACAGCGGCGGTACCTGAACCACCAAGTCCGACCAGTTTTTCGTGTCCTTCCCACGCCAGACAAGTTGCGGATCCAAATCGGGATCGCGACGTTCGTATGCGACTTGGATAGCGCCACGATCATCCTCTTCCATCACGGTCTCAAGCTCGGCCGTGGGGATGTTCCTGCGCTTGTTCCGATGTCGCAGCGCACCGACTTCCTTCGGGGATCGAGGCTTGCGAGCCATTAATCGCGCCCTTTCACGGTGGCATTGAATTCATCCCAGATTTTGTGCACATCGGTGAACTCGACGAATGACCAGCGACCATATGCCCCCAGCCTGTTCACTCCTGGTACCCAATAGGTTTCCATAGTGGATTTCTTCTCCTTGGCGTCCTCTCCGCGGTAGCCTTTGATTTCCACGATGAGATGCAGGGGGTCGTCGTCCCCGCGCCCGTCTTCCACCAGCACAATGAAATCGGGTATATAGGTTCGAGCCTTGGAGCCGTAAAGGTAAGGCACTCCGAAGCCGAAACCCTGGTTTTTTACGTAAGTGCGAACTTGGGGATGCGATTCCGCAACACGGCAGAACTCGGCCTCCCAGTCGCTGTCGCACACGGCCCAGTTTACGTGACAGCGCTGCGGGTCGGTCTTCCAGCGATTTAGTTTTGAGGTGGCGAAACGCACGTTGATCGTCGACCCGGTCGGATTGTAAGGATCGAGCACAACTTTGATCGGGCGAGCGTCCTCATAGTGGGCCACGATTCCTCTCCTGATGCGCTCGCAAGCGATATCGGCGAGTTCCCTGTACATGAGCTGGGCGGGAAACGTGTTGCCCTTGCAGACCAGGTGATTCTCAATCCACAAGCGAGTAATCCGCTTCAGTTGGCCGAAAAGGTGCCATTTCGGGGCTTCGCCAGCATCCCGCCACTTTGTCTCCACGAGCCGTTGCGTGAGGTGAAACAGCAGAGTCGGTAAGCGGACATTGTCTAGGCGATCAAGGTTCAGATCCACCGCTTCTCCAATGATTCCCTGGTTCCGCGTAATGGTCGGGCCCACCAGATTCGGCGTGAGTTCCAGAGTCGAATCCGCAGTGAATTTGGCCGATAGTTTCTCGTCCGGAAGTTCTACGCGATAACCCTGCACCCGCGGAAAGCGAATTTCGCAAGCGTCCCGCTCCGGCGTAACTGCGTGAACTTGCACGGTCTCCCGGGGCGGAACCGGAAGTGCGATGACGGGCTCGGCGGTGAAATCGAACGGGATCCCGAAGACATCGGCGTACTCCGCGTCAAACAGGCCATCTTCGTTAAGGTCATAGGACTGTCTTCTGAGCGCCCGACCGACGACCTGCTCGCACAGCAGTTGTGTGCCAAAAGCCCGCACTCCAAGGACATGTGTAACGGAATTTGCGTCCCACCCCTCGGTCAGCATCGATACTGACACGACGCAACGAGTATCTCCCCCAAGCCGCCCTGCCTTTCCGACGGTATTCATAACCTCCCGAAGCAAGTCCTGATCAGATAGCTTTTCAGCCTGCCGCCGGTCTCCTGTCCTTGCGACAATCTCTCGGCGAAAGCGCTCAATCTCGTCGCTGGCCGCAGCTCTAAAGTTCCTGTCCAAGGCCTGACCCGAGTCAAGTTGCTCGCTGTCGATAAGGAGCGTATGGGGACGAGCAAGCGGAGCGCCATTTTCGTCAAAGTTACGGAACAACCTTAGGCGACCCTGCTCCACTGTTGTAGAACCGTCCTCGTTAGCCCGCTTGAATCCGGAAATGTAGTCGTATAAGAGCTTGGACGTTGAAGTGTTATTGCACACGACGATGAAACATGGAGGCACTTCAATACCGGCCTTGCCCCAAAGATCGAAGATTTTCTCGTAGTGACCGTAAAGAGCCTCCAGTGCGGTCTGGAGTTCGACCGGGATTTTCAAGGGATCAAGCACAGTTCCCTTGCCCCGTCCTTTCCTGGGCATCTTCTTGCCGATGTGAACCCAAAGATTTCGGAATTTCGGCATTTCCTCGCCGGGAATGTTATCGGCGATCGGCACTCGGGGCAGCTTGACGATTCCGCTCTCAATTGCATCCATGAGCGAAAAATCGCTTACCGTCCAAGGGAACAACGTTCCCTCCGCGTACCCGGATCCACGCAGGAAGAACGGCGTAGCGGATAAGTCAATCACGCGTTCAACGCCTAGCCGAGCTTTAACTATTTCGAGCCCCGATATCCAAACGCGAGCAGCTTCCTTGTTTTTCTTAGCCTCTTTGAGATCATCACCCCTCAGTGCGCCTTCCTCGTCCTCTTCGGGCGGTTTCTCCCGGTAGCAATGATGCGCTTCGTCATTGAGCACCATAATGTTCTTGATGCCCATCAGCCCTGGCGTCACCCGCTGAAGCATCTGACCTTCGGTTTCCAAGGTGGCAATCTCCGACCCGCGGCCCTGTAGCAGCGAACGGCCGCCCTTGGATAGAGAGAGCCGTTCCCGCAGCATGAAGGCGTGATAGTTGGTGATAACGATCTTGGCGCGTTCCAAGTCGCTGAGCATTTCGCTCGGAACCAGTTCGCGGCTGCCGTAGTAGCTATCCGGATCGTTGGGCTGAAGCACGCGGAGGCGGTCCTTTATCGTAATTCCCGGTGTAACGAGCAAGAATCCTCGTGTGAATCTTCGGCTAGTGGGCCGACGCACAGCGTTTACCGTCTGCCAAGCAATGATCATGGCCATCACGGTGGTCTTGCCCGCGCCGGTAGCGAGTTTCAAGGCCATTCGACTCAGACCTGGATTGGCCTGCTCGTTGGCGGCGGCGAGATGATCGAGAATCTTGCGACCTTCCTGGCCCAGTTTCGGAGCAACTTCCGTCAGCCAGATAGCCGTTTCCACGGCCTCGACCTGACAGAAAAACGGCCGAATACCGCTGAACCTATGGCTGCGCCAGTGCTGCAAAAGAAGCGCTGTTTCTGGCGTGACTTTCCAGCGGTTCGGATCAAGCTCCTGGCGCCAAGCATCCACCTGATGACGAATTCCGTTCATGGTTTCCGCCAATTCGTACTGCTGCCCCTCAGCTTCGAGCGCTTTCGCCTGCTCTTCAAAGATCAGTTTGCGCTGATTACGCCCTTTAGGCTGCGGGATAGGCGTAACAAAGGATACGCGGCGACGCTCCTCAAGAATCTGGTTAGTGGGCTGGCCACTCTCGTCCAATTCCCAGTGCCGTGACGGATACTCATAGGGCGAGTTGAGAATAGGCTTGTCGAAGAATTGATCCATACGATTGGACCGTCGGTTCCCCTCCGTTGTTCTTCCGGGTTGCCCAGTTTGCGCGCGATATTACGCTATTCGGAAACTGACTTCAGCAATGCATCTTGTTTAAGTGGGACTTACGATCAGAATCGTTGTGCTATCGGGCGTTCGAAGCGCTGTAGTGCTCAATCAAATTCTGAATTCCTGCGCTAGTGTACGGTGAGAATCTGCCGATCAAACATAACTCGGATTATTGCGGAACGGTCGCGTCAGGATTCACAAGCCACACGAATAGGAAAGAAAGTACGAGTCGATCATTTCCAAGCTCCTGCACCCAATCTAATTGGAATCGTTCAATCCCGTGCGCGGGAAAAAACCGTAGCGACCTTGATGAGGGTTTTTTGTGAACCGGATTACGTTGACGTCGCGAGAGACTACGAAGTCCGGCGGAGTTTCGTTCTCGACAATAATGACCTGCCGGTCCTTTGGCAGACTCATCAGATAGCGGTAGAACATTTCCTTCAAGTCAGTTCCGCGCAAATCGTCGTCATCGCCTTCCGGTTCCCAGTATGCTAATAGCGGAGAGTCGAGAACGGCAAAGCCCGGATGGGGAAGATTCCGCCCCAAGCAGAATTCCAATAGGCCGATCTTTACGGCAGCGTGCGTAATCGCGCGAAGACCCTTCCCTGTGCTCCCTCGGTCCTTACCGGATATCTGGATATCCCGTTTGCGCTCATCAAAGAAAACGCGATTAGCGTTTGGAAAATGCCACTCCTGCAATATTCCTTCGACAGTCTGTGCGAACTCGTCCAGTAAATTCTTCGAAACTTGTGTCTGAGTCACCGAGGTCTCCGGTTGCGCTCTGTCAAGTTTGGCGCGTTGACTAGTTAGTTGATTCAGGCGGTTTATCTTCTCAATCGAATACCGAACATCCGCCCTCTTCGAGACCAACTGATCGTAAGACGCCCGCTCGGTAGATACCGCAGGCGAAGCAATCTCGTTGAGCTCCTTTTCTGACGCTTTGTCCTCCTTTTCAAATTGGACCATTGATTCCTCCAACTCGCCCCGCTCAGTATTCAGTGTCGCAATCGTATCGCCGAGTTCATGCCGTAGGCGGTTGATCTTGATCATTTCCCCCTGAGCCGCCTCCACTACGGAATCAGCATTCCCCTCACATTCCGTGTCGAGATGCTGATCGCCAGGCAAGGCGCCACAAAGTGGACAAGAATGTTGCTCAAGATGGACGAAAAGAGTGCCCGACTCATAAATGGCGGCAAGTCTCACCAAATCTGACTGATAGTGACTATCGAGAAGCCTGAATCGCTTCACAAGCTCTTCTATCTCTTCGATTCTCGCCTTTCGGTCTCGCAACTCTCTGACCGCAAGACTGCGGCGCTCAAGAATGGCATCTAGTGTCTTCTGGACGGCTTTAAGCGCTTCATTTTGCGCCAATATGGACTTGTCGAGCCGCTGAAGCTGGTCGTTTAGCTCCTGCTCCTCAACCCCTTCCTCCTCAAGTTCCTCCCGAAGATCGGCAATCATTTGATCCAGCAGTTCCATCTTGCCGGTATCTTGGTCACGTTGGCTCGACACCTTAGCAGCAGCAATCAAGCCACTGTCATCGGTGCCTGTCACTAGTAGCTTGAAAGTGGCATATTCTGTTGTAGCCGAAAGTACCTGACCTGATAAGAGCGGAGAAATACTTCGCTGGATTTCTTGCTCGGTGACGACGCATAGTCGTGCCAAATCGCGGAAGCTTAGTGAACGGGTTTCTCCAGCAGCATTCTTACGCAAGATCTTCTTTTTCAGACCAATACGCTCAAGCAATGCATACGAAAGTGTGTCCTCCCTGTTGGCGCTATGTTTGCCTTTGAGGATCTTCGGGTCCAATTGAGGCGAACCGTCGGTTAGCAATTCTTCGGATGCTTGGAAATCTCCGCCCTCGATACTGCGGTCCAGCGTCAACAGCGGCCAGTCAGCACTCTCTATAGAAAACCTGATGCGGTCATACCCGCTTCTTTCGGGTATGTCCCGCACTGGGGCTTGCTGACCCAGCATGAAGTCAATGCTCTCAACTACAAAAGACTTCCCGGTCTCAGAAGCACCGCAAATGACATTTAGGCCTGGAACAAATGAAAGATCTGCCAGGGGTTTGTTTGGTCCGAGAAAAGCAAGATACCGAAGTAGCAAACTGCTCATAACGGCAACTCCGCTTGTGACCTGGTTTGGCTAGGCTGAAACTCAATCGTCCAAGCCTCAAACAGACGTTTGACGACGGAATCGAGTTGTTCGACACTCAATTCGTCGAACGTGGTCGCGACCCAATCGGCCCTATTGCGGAGCGCAACAGAGTAGGGTGAACTCAAGTTATCGAGAAACGATGTGGCCGAATCCTCCGCTCCGAAAAGAAATCCATTGGCGTGAAGCTCGCGGCGGACTAACGACCTGCTCATCATCAGACGCAGGCCCGATTCGATCAATCCGCGTCGGACAAGTAATTCGCCAGAACGAAGCGGCAAGGGTGGATGTAGGCTGGGCGGACCATTAGCGTCCGCAGAATGCACTGTGAGGTAGTCGTACTGGACGAGCCTACCAAGATCGTGCACCTTAGGATAACTGGCAGTAAGGATTGACAACGCTCGAACGCCAGTTTCTAACGCACTGTTGAATGGGCTAGCCTTTCTGCCGGTCATGGCTGCTCTGTCCATGTAAGGCGATCGTCATTGGCAAGTTGATGGCAAATACCCTGTTTGTCGGCTACCCTTGTGACGCTGGCAAGAGCGTTTCCGCTCACATCCATCTGGCCGGCTGCCGATACGGTATTGCGAAGTCTTTCCAAAGCATCGGAATGCTCGGCCTCACAAATGTCGATTACGCCGTTGTAAACGTCATCCTGGAGTAAGTCGAAGGTCCGCTCTGGGGTACGATCACGCGCGAAATTTCTTAGCGACTCGGCACTGTAAAACAGCACGCGCTGGCGATTGTAGTGGTTCTCCAGTTGTGCATGAGACGCCAGTGCTTCGCCTGAGGTCACGGGAAAGCCGAGATGGTCGCCATAGGCTTGGAGTAATTTTCGAAGATACACACTCTCGGACTCCGTAGGCTTCGATGGAGGCACGTCAGGCTCGTCACGTGGCGGAAAGCCACCTCCGAATCGCGCGGCATGAAATACTGTTTGGGAGTGTTCCTCCACCAACTGACTAGAATTTCGGTTTTCGAAGATGGCAAAATTGAAGTCGTCAAAATACTTGAGCAGTCCGTCCTCAAGGGGAGCCTCAATCCCGGCTCCAATTGCGGGTACGCAATGACTCGTCCACTTAGCTCGCACCACCTCCTTGAGGCGACCGGTGTCCCTTAATAGCCGACCAAGTTGGATTCCCACACCAAGGGGCGCTACGAAAACGTGGCGCTGCGGGACGCGGCACAACTGATTAAATGGCGGTGTACGAAGATACGAATGGTAGACAATCTTGCCGATTTCCCCGTAAACATCTCCGGGCGTTAGCGCGTGGTTGTAGTGCTTGCACTGGAAACTATCCCAAGGCTTACTGAACCCCTCATTGGACGAAAAAGCAACCACGTCTAGTCCCAAGTCGCCAGGCCCGGAAAAGCGCTGGATCGATTGATAGGTTCCGTTATCTTTGTGAAAATATAACCATTCTTCCGTAAATACTTCCCATTCGTCGGGTGACATAACTTGAAGTAAGCGGATTGGCGGAATTGGGATACCGCTCATTACTTGCGCATGCGTAAGCGTTGCCGAAACCTGCTCCGGTTCTATTTCCCTTAGATTTGGAAAGTCAGTCACACGTTTGCTCGCATCCTTTTCTGCGCGGAACAGTGTTTTTGTCCGGGAACCAACCTGGGACAGAAAAGGTTAGGCGAGGGTTTGGTATCGGCACGTGTTCGCTAGTAGGGTGTACCGTCGTTGTGCCCGAATTGCCAACGTCCCTCCTGACCCATCACGGCCTGGAGATCGTTATTTGGATAGTTCACCTCATCACCCGTTGCCTGGTTGCCGATTTTCAGGAAAACAACTTCCTTGTCAGTATGGTTAACTAGGTGATGCGCCTCACCTCCCGCTAGGAAACCGGCGCACTTGCTAGGCACTGGCGGTCGCGCTCCGGAATTCTTAAGGCCGGAAAATCCACCTATCCGACTCTTCTCACGCTTGGTTGTTTGGCTCGCGTACGGTTCTGGGTTGTTCGACGCTTTGGCGCTTGGCAGTACTTCACCGGCAGCAATTGCCACCAATTGCTGGCGGTCACCCATTATTTCAACCCCCCTCTAGACTGACGATGGGCGATTATAGGTGCTGATATTTCCCCCATAAACCAGTCCATTCAGGCTAAGGATTTCCCGCTATTCTGAAACCGATGTTGTTCCTCTTTTTGGGTGGACTGGATTAGGCAGAAAAACCACCGCATCCTTCGCGTGGATTTCATCTCTTCGGGAAAGCACATCTACTGGAAGATCGCATAGAGTAGCAATGCTTAATCTTGCTCCTCTTTGTCCAACTCAGCTCTATCCGCCATGAATTTCGGGTTCGTCTGCATCATGGTCTGCGGGATCCAGTTTGTCGCCGAACAATCTTCGTTGGGTTAGCCGAAGTCAAGTAACGTTGTGGCTTTTGCCACAAGAATCAATGAGACTGCCGACAAAGAGCAGCAGTAGTATATGAGCCCCTATGTTTAAGGTGAACCTGTCGGAGAATCGCCTCGTCCGGCTTGAGAAACGGCGTTTTATCGATCTGAACCTGCAAGAGCGGCCCCATCTTCAGGAGTGGCTGGTGCAAACGCCGGAGGCGCTTGGCGAGGAACTTCTGGTCATTCAGAAGGAGTTCGACGGCTTCGCGGACACCCGCGAGCGGCTCGATTTGCTGGCGCTTGACAAGGGAGGACGGCTGGTGGTCGTCGAGAACAAGCTCGACGATTCCGGCCGCGATGTTGTATGGCAGGCACTCAAGTACGTGGCCTACTGCTCCAGCCTTAAGAAGGCGGAGATCGTCGAAATCTATCAGAAGTACCTCGACCGGTGGTTAGACGGCCAGAACGCAGTGGCAAACCTGTGCGAATTCCTCGACATTGAAGATCTAGACGACACGGTGCTCAACGCGGGCAACGAGCAACGGTTGATATTGGTCGCGGCGAACTTTCGAAAGGAAGTCACGGCGACCGTACTGTGGCTGATCGGACACGGGGTTCAGGCGCAGTGTTTCCGGGTGTTGCCGTATAGCTTCGGTGAGGAGATTCTGATCGACCTGCAACAGATCATCCCGACGCCCGAGGCGGCGGATTACATGATCGGAATGGCTGCGAAGGAATCAGAGGAAAAATCTGTACAGGGCACCCAAAAGCGCCGCCAGGAGATGCGCCGGGCCTTCTGGACAAGGACGCTGGAGGAGCTGCGGTCCCGCAACATTGCGCGGTACGCCAACATCAGCCCTTCGAAGGATCACTGGCTGAGTAGCGCCACCGGCGTGTCAAGCTGTGGATTCAGCCTGATTTTCTTGAAGAGCGAGGCGCGCGTTGAACTTTACCTCGCGCGTGCCGAGGCAAGTGAGAACAAATGGATTTTTGATCGGCTTGAACGGGATAGGCAGGAAATCGAAGAGCGTTTTGGCGCCGAACTCAAATGGCAAAGACTGGACGACAAGAAGGCGAGCAGAATCTCTCACGCACATCCGTTCGATGGCTATGACGACGAGAACTGGCCCGCGATGATCGAGTGGCTGTGCCAGCACTTCGTCAAGCTGGAGGACGCGTTCGCGGAACCGCTCGCGCGTCTGAACCCGCGCTTGAGGTCTCAGGACGGTATTTCGCCCGGCAATGGGAGCGATTCTCGCTGAGTCTCGTACGCATCGCGGATCCGTGTCGCCGGTACCGAGGGAAGCGATCACTCACGGGCAATGAGCGAAACGATAGTAGTACACGTTGAGTCGGGAGAAACGCTCTCGAAAATTGCCGCGCGGCATGGCGTCACCGTCGAGCAATTGCAGGAATGGAATCGGATCGAAGAGGCGGACTATGTGCAGGTGGGTCAGAGAATCGTCGTCCACGAGGCGGTGGTTGCGCCTGGATGGGACGACGCAGCTGGCGCTTGGAGCGGGTGGCTGGGAGCAGCACTCGTCTTGGTGGCGCTGCTACTTCTGTTTCGCCCCAAACGCAGAACCCCAACTTCGACGCCTGATACCCGAGTCTCGTCACCGACAGAGGCACCGTATCGGCACGGTTCGAAACCCATTGCGGTATTGCGGACATCCGCGCCAAAGGTAAACGCCGGCGAGCGACGGGTCCAAAAGGTGTTGACGAGGCGTTACCGGGACTGGCCGCTGCTCAATAACGTGCTGCTTCGCTCTGGAGGAGGGACGGCACAGATCGATCACATCCTCATATCGCCCGCCGGGGTATTCGTGATCGAGACCAAGGACATGGGCGGATGGATATTCGCAAGCCCCGGGCAGCAAAGGTGGACGCAAACATTCAGGGCGGGCCGCTGGTCCCGCATGATGGGAATCAAGTCGAAGCGATTCACTTTCTACAATCCACTGCTGCAGAACGAAGGACACGCGAAGGCCCTGGTCAAACTCGGCGTCGTTGGTCCTTGGGAGCTTAGGCCCGTCGCCGTGTTCGTGGGCGACGCCGAGCTGAAAACGGAGGAGAAGTTCGTGCGGTTTGAAGAGCACGAGGATATGGCAAAGCGGTTCCGTGGCTGGCGCATGCGAGGCGTCGTCTGCATGAGCCTGGCGGAGTTGCACCGCTACATCAACTTCTCCGTTCGCGCTTCGTCGAGTCGAAGCCTGACGCGAGAGAGGATGGAGGCGATCCGGGCAAAGATAACGACGGCTGCCCTGCCTGTGACCGCGGAGACTCACGCCAGACATGTGGAGTTCGCCCGGTCGGCGAAGAGGGCATCGTGGTAATGAAGCGCAATATCGCATGTCTGGGCTGGGGTTCTCTAATCTGGGATCCTCGAAGTCTGCCAATCCAGCGGTACTGGTTCGATGACGGTCCGCTGATTCCAGTCGAATTCGCGCGTCAATCCAAGGACGATCGAATCACACTGGTCATCTCGCCTGACGCCCGCCCCGTGCGATCGCTATGGACCCTTATGGACAGCGATAGTCTCGAAGTCGCGATAAAACAGTTGAAGCGGCGGGAAGAAACAACGAAGGACAACATCGGCGATTGGTCGAAGGGACAGGATTCTCCCGCCGAGATTCCTAAGCTGAGCGAGTGGACGCGTGCAAGAAATATCGACTCGGTCATCTGGACGGCGTTACCGCCAGGGCTCAAGGGCAATGAAAATGAGCAACCTAGTGTGGAAGACGTACTACGGTACCTTCGGGAGCTAACCGGGACAGCAAGAGACGCTGCAGAACAATACATTCGTCGGGCACCTCGGCAGATTGATACTGCGTATCGGAGACGGATCGAAGCCGAGCTCTATTGGCTACCAAGGGACGGAAACAAGTAGATGCATAGCAGAGCGTTCGCGAGTTGCAGCGGAAGGTTGCATTAGTTACTCGGATTGCCATTACTCGAGCTCAATCTCGATCCGGCAATGATCGCTCGGCCCCCATTCCTCCGGCCTGTTGAGGGCACGCACGGTAAGCGAGTCAGCGAGTCCTCTGGAGGCGAAGACGTAATCCAATTGGCGGGTAGCGGTCGCCGGCTTTTGGCGGTTGGAATGAAATGTGGGGACGTTCCGGCTGTCCCGTGGCAATTCGTCCGGCCACGGATCCGCCTGGCGGCCGTTCGGATATTCCGGACCTTTGCAAGGCAAACCCATAGCCTCCATCCGATCAAACACAGTCTTGTACCGGGCAGCCCAATAGGCGTCGCCATGTTCGCCGTAACCGCGCAGGATATTCAGGTCGCCGGCTGCCAGAACGCGATGCCCGTCCGCCTTCGTAACGAAAACCGACAAGTCGGAAATGA
>VYFM01000590.1 GCA_009842375.1 Candidatus Poribacteria bacterium
GATATTGGTCAATTGGTTGTGTATTTCTCGTCCATTTGCTAAGTACTTGAGTGTCCATACGTTTTGCTTCCATTTGAACAGCAATTTGATCTGGATTCCATCCATCTAACACTTTTTCAGTCAATTCCATTAAAATATCTCTGCATGTTGTATCATTTGATCTATCATGTAATTCATCAGGGTCATCACTCAAGTTAAAAAGTTGCGTAGGTTGTCTATGATAATAGTTCAATTTCCAATCTTCATAACGAACCATTCTATGATAACATCCGTCATAAGTACAATATTCTGAGAAAGCAATATCTTCCCATTCAGAATCTTTATCTTGTAATAGTGGCAGGACACTTCTTCCACGCGAATTAGGTAAAGGTTCCGCACCCAATGCATCAAGCATCGTGGCATTTAAATCAAGTGAACTGATTACACGATCACATGCTACACCTTCTGGCAAGTTACCACGCCACGAGAGAATTGCAGGAACTTTTACTGAATCCTCATAGAATGTTTGTTTCCACCAGAGACCATGTTCACCTACCTGTTCACCATGATCCGAACTATAGAGTATGATTGTATTTTGATCCAGATTGTTTTCTTTGAGAGCAGATAATATTTGCCCAATCATAATATCCATACGTGTGACCAATGCCCAGTATGCAGTGCGTGCGCGTAAAATCTCGTCATTTGTAACCTCGGTGATACCACACTTTTCACGCCACCAACGAAAATATGGATGCAATTCGTCTGAATAGGGTTCGTTGATTTTTGGCATTGTGATATGACCATCATACAACTGATAATCCACTTCACGTGCTACAAATGGTTGGTGGGGCAACATAAAACCTACTGAAATAGAAAATGGCTTATCTAACAGTCCTGCTCTCTTCTGAACACCGAGGCGGTTAAGATAATCAACAGTTGCTGCTGTTACATCTTCGTCGTGAACTTGATATGCACTCTGTCCTATTCCAGATTTCTCTAAACTGACCCGTGCGGGTCCAGCAGTTCCAGATAGTTCACCGTGGTCAACACCACCTCCACCCGGATGGTTCGGTCCGTGATCACCAACAAGTCTTTCTGAATAACCGTGTAATTGATCAGGACCTAGCGCATGCATCCTGCCAATGAGAACAGGATCATATCCAGCTGCACCCATTGCATGTGCAAAAGTTGGTATAGCAGAATCAAGTATATGACTGTTTGTCCATACGGCATTTTCGTAAGGGAATCGTCCGCTCAACATGGACATACGAGAGGGTACGCAGATCGGGGATGGACAATAGACATTCTCAAATAGGACACCTTCCGCAGCGAGTTTGTCCAAATTTGGAGTTTGTACCAATTGGTCTCCATAACAACCAGTTACGTACGGATTGTGTTGATCAGAATGGATATAAAGTAAATTTGGTGGTTGTGAGTGCATTTATTCTCCTTATATCCGATGTTGATTTCCATTATACATAGCATTTGTTTATCGTCAAGAAAAAACATACCATACATGTGAATTCAGATATTATTATCTGAACCAGGATTTTCAAGATTTTAGGATTTTCAGGATTCCGTGGCTTTTGTCAGAATCGCGGATTACACAGATTTCACGGAAGAACACGGCTGGGTTTCTGGTGTCCTGTATTGCTTTCAATGGATTGATGTTTATCTTATGAAACGGGATGCAGAACGCTACGACTCAGAAATCCGCGTTTATCCGCGTCCTCCGTGAAATCCGTGATTCTGACAACACACATGCCAAATACTTTACATACCCCCTACGCAACAGAGTCAAAAACTTAACACGCCCTGCTGCTTTGTCGTTTCTGTTGACACATATATATAGCGTGTAGTACAATAGTATTACTTCAAAAACGCTAACCGCAACCAATAGATCGTCTATTGTAAATAACCAAAACATCGTTAGGAAATTTAGTAAAAAAGTAGTATTTTACTATCTAATTCAATTCACTACGACTCATAATAGGTAGAACTATGTCGTTTCAATTTCAAGATTATATGGTCAACGAATATCTTTCTCAGGGATATCTGGTTTTCCAAGGGGTTATTCCTCCTTCCCTGCTTACAGATTTACGTAGAGAAGCAGAAAAAGCGCGCGAATTAGCACACAAACTTAATGGAACACAGACACAACGGATTCAACCACTATCAAATTATGGTGACGATTTAGATTTGAAACCATTTTATGACTACACTGAACTACCCGAACTACATGATGCTGTTCAGAAATTACTTGGTGACGACTATACACATGGACATGTGGATATTATGGGGTTGTTAGTTGAACCACTGGAACATCCTTGGCATCTTGGTTGGCACCGCGATGGTGTTGTGGAAGTCCCACCTGAAGCTCGTGATGAAATCGTCAATGCAAAATTGGCAGAAGTATGGCACGATCTTCGACATTTCAATCAGGTAAACTGTGCTATCTATGCTGATTCTTGTACATGGTTTGTTCCGGGTAGCCACTTACGTCAATGGGACATGCCCGGTGAAGAACAGTCTACAAATACTCCATCATTACGCAAACCAACTGAAGGTCAGTCTAATGTGGAAGCAGAAAGGTATTATCTTGAACATTGTCAAAAGTTCCCTGGAGCAGTTCAAGTCCATCTTGCACCCGGAGATTATATGATTTATCGGAATCTTGCTTGGCACACAGGAAACTACATCACCTATCAGCCACGGGCTACAATACATGACGTTGTTCGGTATAATGGTAAAACGAATTGGTCAAATTGGCAACAAGTAAAACTTGATGCTGTAAAACGTTGGAAAGAAAACTAACTTAAGAACAATTATTTTCACAATAAACCAGATAGGAGAAAGGACATGTTATATACTGTTGTGGCACTGGGTGTTATCATTTTTTTTGCTGGAGTAATTCTCTCATTAATCCTCATTGGAAAATCAAAATAGTATCAACATCTATATAGTATCTATCTTTATTCATAACGTTAACACATGAG
>VYFM01000573.1 GCA_009842375.1 Candidatus Poribacteria bacterium
AACCTAACAGGTTACGCTACAATTGTGTGCAAGTAATTATGGTTTCCACTATAATTTCCCAATATCTATAGGCGCACAGTGTAAGCGCGCTGGACTTCAATAGTAAATTACCGAATTTATTTCTTAATCTTCATAATACCTCGCCATTTTTTGTATTTGTCAGTTAGAATACAGAGCCATTCAGTTTTCCAAATAAAATAAAGTCTTCCTCTGTAGGAGCGACATCCCTATAGCGACCTCTTATCCTGAAAATCCTGGTTCAGAAAAAAAAATCAAAATTCGCGTCACATTCCTTATCCTGACTGGATGCAAAACGTCACATAAATATAACATAAATTCATTCGGTTTTCGTCAATACATAGGTATTTGTCGCAAACATCGCGACCAGAAAGTCGCCCCTACGATGTCTTATACCTAATTAACGAGATTCTTATTTTTCAACGGTAGGTGCGGTTTCCTAACCGCACTTAGACCAAATAGCGGTTTCCTAACCGCACTTAGACCAAATATCTGTCAGTAGGGGCGAGGTCACCTCGCCCGTGCAAACAAGACGAATCAGGTTAATTTGGTATTATTCATAATAATATCAGAATGGACATCATTTTCAATCAAAAGGTGTACAAGAAAGGCGAGGTCCAGAGACCTCGCCTACAGTTATCAAAGATTATTCTAATGGAATAAATTACGCAAGATGTTCCTTCAAAAACCTACCAGTAAAAGACTTACGCACCTTTGCAATTTCCTCTGGAGTGCCTTGTGCTAAAACCTGACCACCCTTATGTCCACCTTCCGGACCGAGATCAATCACATAATCAGCAGTTTTGATAACATCCAAATGATGTTCAATCACTATCACCGTATGACCAGAATCCACAAGTCGTCCGATGCTATCCAATAGTTTCTGGATATCTGCAAGATGTAGACCTGTCGTTGGTTCATCAAGGATATAGAGATTATGTTTACCACGTTTGAGTTTACTAAGTTCGTTTGCAAGCTTAACACGTTGTGCTTCACCGCCGGACAGAATAGGTGCAGGATGTCCAATTTTGAGATAACCGAGACCAAGTTCGTTAAGGACACCTAATTTGTGGTTAATCAGACGTTGATCAATAAAGAACTCAACCCCTTCCTCAATTGACATCTCAAGGATTTCGGATATATTCTTGTCGTTATAGGTTACTTCAAGCGTATCTTCGTTATAACGCGCACCTTTACAAGTTGGACACATAACCTCAACGTCCGGCATAAAGTGCAGTTGTGTGGTAATAGTGCCTTCACCGCGGCATTCTTCGCAGCGACCCCCTTTAACGTTGAAACTAAAACGGGATGCAGTAAACCCACGGACCTCTGCTGCAGGTGTGCTTGCAAAAAGTTTGCGTATATTATCATAGAAACCGATATAGGTAGCAGGATTAGAACGCGGTGAACGTCCAATCGGGGATTGGTCAATGTTGATTACATCGCTGATGTGTTCGTGTCCTTCAAGTTCATCGTGTTCTCCATAAAGCGTACGGCTATCGTGGTAAATAGAATAGAGTCTTTTGTAGATAATCTCATTGAGAAGTGTGCTCTTTCCAGAACCAGATGCACCAGTTATACAGATAAACGCACCTAACGGTATATCAACACTGATATTCTGCAGATTGTTTTCCCTTGCACCAGTAACGCTGAGAAATTTGCCGTTCATTGCGCGACGTTCAACAGGCATCGGAATCTCGCGCTTCCCGCTCATATACAGACCCGTCAAGGAATCATCACTCTTGATAATCTTTTCAAATGGACCTTGAACAACAACATGTCCTCCGTGTACACCTGGACCAGGTCCCATTTCAATGATATGATCCGCTGCACGGATTGTGCTTTCATCGTGCTCAACAACAATCACTGTATTACCAATGTCGCGCAATTTACGTAAGGTTTCTATCATCTTCTCATTGTCTTTCGGATGAAGCCCGATACTCGGTTCATCAAGCACATAAAGCATTCCCATCAGTCCCGACCCGATTTGTGTTGATAGGCGGATACGCTGCGATTCCCCACCAGAAAGTGTAGCAGAACGACGATTAAGGTTTAGATAGTCCAAACCTATACCGAGGAGTAATTCAATACGTGTTACCAATTCTCTGGTAACACGTTCACCTGCTTCACGTTGTTTTTCAGGTATATCCTTTATTGCAGATAAGAAATCACGTAACTGCTCAAGATGCAATTCACCTACATCATGAATAGTAATATCATCTATGGTAACAAGAAGACGTTGTCGCTTAAGTTTCGCACCATGACAATCCGGACATGTGTGTTCAACCATGACCTTACGAAGGTATTCCTCCATACCTGAATGTGCTTCACCCTGTTTTCGGTAGTGACGATAACGTCTGTCAATCCGAGTGATGATTCCATCAAATCTGACCGGCATACCAAGGTGTCTTTTCTGCATCGGTTTCGCGTCTTCCGCTTGGCAAAGCGGGAATTCTTCTCCGCGAGTCCCATAAAATACAATATCCACAATCTCTTCGGAGAGATCACCAAATGGCATATCCAGGTCAATGTTATAGTGTTGTGCCAAACTATACATCATCCGACCATCCCACCTATCGGGTTCATAGTTGAAGGCTTGTTTGACAAATGCACCGTCAGCGATACTTCTTGTTTTATCAGGAACGAGTAAGTTTGGATGAACCTGAAGGTAAGTGCCGAGGCCAGAACAAGTTACACAAGCACCTGTTGGTTCATTAAAAGTAAAGTGGTGTGGTCCCAATTGACACATCAGAACACCGTGTTCTGGACATCCGAAATCTTCCATCAGTTCTTCAAGTTCTGCATCTTCATCTTCAGGTAGAACCACTTGAAACCGCATAAAGCCTTCACCAACGATCATTGCATGATCTAAGGCAGCAAGAACTTGCTTATC
Organism: Candidatus Poribacteria bacterium; assembly: GCA_009842375.1. Lineage (GTDB taxonomy): Bacteria > Poribacteria > WGA-4E > WGA-4E > WGA-3G > MSPOR6. The sequence goes on from VYFM01000573.1 coordinate 2,912, forward strand.
AATATCCTTTTTGATGTAGAATTTATCAACTATAACTTGTATATCGTATATTT
>VYFM01000116.1 GCA_009842375.1 Candidatus Poribacteria bacterium
CTGCTTTGTTGACATTCGATTTGTGATGTTTGTTATAGGTTATAGCTAATCCCAAACGAGAAAGATCTTCCAATTTTATATTTGACCGAGGTTGCACCGCCTTGTTTGAATTCGACAGGACGGTCAAGTAGATTTTTAGCAGAAACACTAAATTTATATGTATCTGCTACTGTTCGGCTAAAACTCATATCTAACTCCCCACGTGGTTGTTCATATACATCAGGTGCCCCGTGGTTTCCTACATCAGAGAGTCTTCGACCATATATATTATAGGCAATAGAACTTGAAATGCTCCAGTTCGGTTCTTCGTACCCCACTGAAACATTGATAATATAGGGACACTGTCCTTGTAAGGGTCGTTCAGCAGAGGTTTGAATACCAACATCTTCAGGCAATTCAACTCTTGAAGAAATAAATGCAGCGTTTGTATTTATCGAAAAAGCCTCTAACATCTGAGTGAGTACACCTAAATTCTGTCGTGCTTCAAGTTCCAATCCGTAATTGTGCGCACTTTCAGCATTGGCATAGGTTATGCGGACTTCTGCATTTGGTTCAATAATCTGTTCAATCGGTTTATGGAATCTTTTATAGAACGCACTTACTGCAACTACACCACCAGTTGTGTTTGGAAAAACTTCCCAACGGAAATCGTAATTATCAATCAATGTACGTTCCAGCTTTGTATTTCCAAGAATTGTTCTTCCACCGACAAAATCGGTAAACTCAAAAGGTGCGAGTTCTCTTAAGTCAGGACGTGTAACCGTCCGTGATGCAGCAAGACGTAGGTTCATTCTGTCTGTCAACCGATAGGTAAGGTTTAGTCCGGGAAGTCCATCAGAGGTATTTAAATTTGCCTTATGACCTTCCAAAACAACGGTAGAGAATGGATCAAAAGCGGTGAGAATTTGATCAGAATACTCCCATCGCAGACCGGACATTACCTGCCATTTTCTACTGAGTGGAATATCAAGCATCATATATCCTGAATAGACGCGATGGTCAGCATTGTAATTATCTGATCTTCTCGTAGATTCACGCAACTCAAAGACGCGTGGCGCGATGTTATCAGTTTGAAAAAGAGTTTCAGGAGGTGAGGACAGGTCAACAGCAGCGTCCACATTATCTGAAGGTTGGAATCTAAATCTCCGCACATCAAAGGCACGCGATCTGTCTCGGACGAGTCCACCGAATTTGATGAACCCAGTTTTTCTAATGGGAATAGTCCAATCAGTGCGTGCGTTGTAATCATGATCTTCAAGGTTAAAGAAGAATCTACTACCACTCTGTGAAGAATCTCGGAAAATGTAATCACCTTTTCCGTTATCTTCATAGATTGTTTCACGGGTATCAGGTTCATTACGTGCTGCACGTGAATATGTGAGTCTCCATTCCATAGACAAGTCAGGTTGATCTGGTTGCCCAATCCCTATATCCGCTGCATCAGCGATTGCTTGTTCAACTGACTCGGGATGTTCATCCATAGAACCGTTATTTAATTCAGGCTCCCCAAAATTGAAGCCGTGTGTACCAGCTAACTGTCCCGAAAACAGTTGCCGTTCAACAAACATGAGTCTCGCACTGCGATATATCGTATTTCTATCAGCATTATCACCTTCCCACGTTCTGGTTTGGTCTTCTGCAGTATGGGTTGCAAGGGTTCGTATGCTAAGTAGATGGTCAGGAGAAAATCGTATACTTGCACTTATCACACTTCCCCAATCAACTTCATGTTCACTCTGTTCAATAACATAATCTGTGACTGGTGAAAGCGTTTCATTTAATCCAATTCTGAAATCTCTACGTTCCTGTACGCTATAACTGTGACTATTGCCGTAGGAGATCACACCCAAATAACCGAATTGTTTACCTAAGACTGTACTACTATTCCCGATACTAAATTTATAGCCTTGATTTACTGGTACTGAATGGCGTTCAGGGGACCACACATTTGAGAAAGAGCGACCAAACTCTTGTATTTCATCATGCGTGAATCCGGTGGTGGTAAAACGTCCCTGTTCACGTATCGGAATTTCGTCAGCCTTTTCCCCAATTAGTTCTGGTAACTCTCTCGATCCATCATCAAAACCTAAAAAGTCAAAATTTCCACCAGGATACGTTAATCCGTCAGTGCCTGTTGCTTGTGTGTTAAATCCTGTTGATAGAGAAAGCGACATCGTCAATGCTTCTGGAAAGTCTTTTGTAAATACTTGTACGGAGCCACCTGCAAAACCTCCCGGTTGGTCGGGAGAGAATGTTTTGACGGTTTGAAGACTCGCAAGCAGGCTTGCTGGGAAAATGTCCATAGGAACAACCCGACGATTCGGTTCCGGACTCGGAATCTCAACATTGTTGAGAAGCGTATTACTATAACGTTCACCTAACCCACGAACAAAAACATATTTTCCTCCAACAATACTGACACCTGTTACACGTCTTATTGCTTGTGCAGCTGAGGAGTCAGGCAGACGACTGATCTCTTCAGTACTGATGCTATCCTCAATTCGAGAACTTCGCATCCGTTTTTCAAGAAGACCCCGTTCGCCAGATTGACTCAATCGCACCTTCATATTAATTGGGTCTAATTTAACAACTTGTGGTTCAAGTGTTACCTGTAGGGGTTCTGATAAACCTTCAACGTTGACTTCAATATCGGAAAGTATAGAAGCATTGTAGAACGGTGTAGACACCTGTAGAGTATATGTTCCAACTGGTAATTCTAAAGAAAATGTACCAGTTTCATCAGTCTTTACCTTTGTTTCTGTGTCCACAACCTTAATTGTTACATCTGCAAGTGGTGTTTCTGTATCGCTATCCATGACGACACCTGTAAATTTTATTGCCTGTTGTGTTTCCTGTGCTGTTCCATCTGCTGTTATAATAAATCCGAAACACAACATAAAAAATGAGAACCCAATGCAAAGACCTTTCATGTTACCTCTCTTCAAA
>VYFM01000177.1 GCA_009842375.1 Candidatus Poribacteria bacterium
TAAACCGACCTATTGGACTGTGCCGTAGCACAACTGGAAAGTTTGTGCAGAGTGTACGCAACCTAACAGGTTACGCTACAATTGTGTGCAAGTAATTATAGTTTCCACTATTTCCACTATAAGATATGCTCATTAATCGTGATATTTTGTAGCGCAAACTTTTAGTTTGCGTCCTCTGATGCACAAACTAAAAGTTTGTGCTACATAAGGGGCAACTTAGGTTAAGATAACCCTTCTAAAGTTCCTGTACTATCTCCTAATTTCCTCAAATTAACGTCCACTCGTTGTAACATTGAAAGCCATAAGTTATTAAGCGGTGTTTCCTTCGGGTACTCTATATGTCGTCCACCATTTAATTTTCCACAACCACCACCTGACAATATGATGGGTAGGTCATGATGACTATGCCTATTACCATCTGAGTTTCCACTACCGTAGGAAATCATGGAATGGTCAAGTAGCGTGCCATCCCCTTCAGGTATATTATCAAGTTTCTCTAACAGATATGCAAGTTGTTGCATGTGGAAAATGTTTATCTTGCGGATTTTCTCAATTTTTGCTTCATCTCCGCCATGATGTGAGAGGTTATGGTGTCCATCGGTGATGTCTAATGTCGGATAGGTCTTATTGCTACCTTCATTTGCCAATGAAAAGGTTACAATACGGGTTACATCCGTCTGGAATGCAAGAACGATCAGGTCTAACATAAGGCGGACATGTTCTTGAAAATGTGCGGGGATCTTTTCTGGGGCAGAATATTCAATGTTTTCTATCGGTGGAAATTTTTCGGCAGAAGCAATTCTCATTTCAATGTCTCGTATCGCAGAGAAATATTCATCAAGTTTTCGTGCGTCATTTCCACTAACTTTATGGATTAAGTCTTTCGAATCTTGTTTCACAAAATCAAGAATACTTTTTCGTTCTTCATCACGTTGTAATATTTCCGCATTAGGTTCAGTAGAGAACAAACGGTCAAAGGCAAGTCTCGGATTAACTTCTTTTGGCAGAGGTTGGGTTGCAGACTTCCACGCCATTGTTGCAGAATATACGCAGCTGTAACCGGAATCACAATTACCTGCTCTATAACCGGGTTCAATTCCGAGTTCCAACGAAGGTAGACGGGTTTGGTCACCTATCTGTGAAGCTGCTGCTTGGTCAACAGAGATTCCAGCGTGAATATCTGTGCCACTTGTTTTTCGGGGTTGCGCACCTGTTAAGTATGCAGCCATTGCTCTTGCATGATCACCACCGCCATCTCCATTTGCACGTGCCTTATCTGCTGTTAGTCCACTGAGAACCAACGTTTTATCTTTGACATTTTGAAGTGGTTTCAAGATTTCCGTAAGTTCAAAGTTTGCACCTACCTGTTCAGGTGTCCATTTTTCCATTATTTTTCCGTTAGGACTATAAAGGAATGCCATCCGATTGGGTGGGGTTTGCGTTGCTACACCTTTTGTAGCTGCAGTTGCAACACTTGTGAATGGTCCCATCGATTCTAACCACGGTAGGGCGATGCTTACACCCAATCCTCGTAAAAATGTCCTGCGTGAAAGTTTCTCTGATATCTTCATAGATTTTCTTTACCTCATTTAAAAAAGCGGTGCACCTTGTGCCTCTACAAAAACTGAATAGAGAGATTGACTTGCTGTCATAAAGAGTCTGTTTCTTTTAACGCCTCCGAAGCAGATATTGGAACAGATTTCCGGGAGATGAATTTTACCAATCATTGTTCCGTCTGGTGCGAAGATATGAACTCCATCGTAGCCTTCACCGACCCAACCTGCTCCTGCCCACACATTCCCATCAACATCACACCGAAGTCCATCGGCATTGCCAGGTGCTGTCTCATAGAATACCTCTTTTTTACCCAGACGTTTGCCTTCAAAAACTTCAAAGACAATTATGTTTTTCGGTGAACCTGTGTCAGCAATGTAGAGTTTTTCGTAGTCTGGTGAAAAGCATAAACCATTCGGTCTTTCAAGATCACTTGTAACGACCGTTGCCTCTCCAGTGTCAGGATTGAGGCGATAGACGGAAGTAGGCAATTCAAATTCCGCTTTATGTCCTTCGTAGTTGAATAGGATTCCGTATCCAGGATCGGTAAACCAAATATGTCCATCAGGATGAACAACTACATCGTTAGGTGCGTTGAACCGTTTACCCTCAAAGTTATCAATAAGAACGGTTATCGTTCCATCATATTCGGTTCGTGTGACGCGTCGTGTTCCATGTTCACAACTTATGAGTCTTCCTTGTCGATCTCGTGTATGTCCGTTAGTATAATTAGAAGGTTTGCGGTAGACACTTACTTTTCCTGTCGCTTCCTGCCATTTCAGCATGCGGTTATTGGGAATATCACTCCAAAGCAGATAGCCACCATCACCGAACCATACGGGTCCCTCTGACCAACGTGCACCTGTCCACAAACGTTCCACAACAGCGTTTCCAATCTTGTATTTGGTAAAACGCGGATCAATGACTTCAATTGCGGGATCAGGATACCGTTGAATGGCTTTACTATCCGTATCTGCCCAACTTGATAATGCACCTACAGATCCTAACAATGGTAAGGCGGCACCTATACCAATGTTGCGAATAAATGACCTACGTGAAAGTTCTTTTGATGTGCTCATAAGTATCACCGTAAATGTTAGTTTACCACACATCAACGGTTTTGTCAAGTCATTTTATATGGGAGCAGGGTTATTCAGTTTTATGAATCTTTTGTTGATGATTGTTACTTAGAGTTTATCTCGTAGGTCGGAGTGAGCGTAGCGAAGTCCGACAAAAACCGAACGTGTCGGGTTTCGCAAACTCTACCCGATCTACATTTATATTATTGAATTGTGAAAATAATACAAGAAAAACCTAAAACTAAATAACCCTGTATGGGAGCAGGGTTATTCAGTTTTATGAATCTTTTGTTGATGATTGTTACTTAG
>VYFM01000533.1 GCA_009842375.1 Candidatus Poribacteria bacterium
ATATAAATATTATCTAAAAAACTTTTAATATCTTTAACGAGTTCTTCAATTTCGTCTTTCTCCGATTGAGTAATAACATTATTAACTACTGATGTATCCAGATGCCAAGATGAACTGGGTTTTTCAAGTTCTATAGGCTTAGTGTATTCACCTACATCCAAGATATAACTTAATAAACCTCGGTCATCGTAAGAAAGCTCTCGGTCTGTTAATTCTCTACCTATCTCATGATGAGTCGTGTATTTTGGCACTGCTACCCGCTGAAGATCTGTCCGGTCAGACTTCAGGACATTGTAGTAGGCAATCAAAAATGATTTAATATTTTTTATCAAATAGTTTTTAACAATATTAAGTGTTATGTGTTCTTTTGCCCTGATAAACCCTTGATTAAAGGAAATGAGTGGCGTAGCGAACGAACCATCCAAAAGGATAAGGTCATGCGGAGCTTGCTCGGCTAAAACCAATTCCATACCAAACATTACCGCCCGCAATATAGTAGATGTATGCGGATTGTGGACTTCAGTTTCAATATAGACACGGTGCCAAGGTTTTTCCCAGTGACTTTGTTCGGAGGGAGGCGTAAAACCTTCCACAGCTACCGCACCTGCTGCTACCACGTCTATAACCATAAGTTTTTCAATAGCATGAGAACCATCAATGCCACAAGTAGTCGGGATTGTTGCATCCGGCAGATCAGAAGCACGTTTTAATAATCCTTTGCCATCTAATTGCGTTCTCCAATTTTCCTTTTTAGTCTGCCAATCTTCAAAAGTTTGCAATAACTTATGTTCAAGTCCTTTGGTTTGTTCAATAATATCCTCAACGAGCGATTGGGGAAGTTCTCCAAAATCAACTGAATCGAACATTATTTCCGTCCTCCTCTATTATCTTTTTCGTTAGCGGATTTTACCGTGGTTTTGGATTTTAGCTCCAATAGCAGTTCGCGAATCCACGTAGCTCCACCGTCTCCGTAATTGATTCCCTTAGTGAGTGTTTCAAAAACTGTAATTGCCCTCCTAATCCTTCTTAAATAATTACTATAACTTTTAATCGTCTCGTTACTGGAATCACACAATTGCCGAGCTGTTACGGATGCCCTTTTCGTTGAGATACATACGTCTACAAACTCTTCGCAAGTAAGATAATCTGAAATTTCGTGATTTTCAAAAGCGTTTTTGAACATCTGTTTTCGATCTATTGCTTTAGTTATGAGCTCTTCAAATTCCTTTTCGTCATTGACGGCAGCAGATTTCTTTTTATTCACAATGTATTTGGATTTTGACTCGTATACTGCCGATTTGTCTTGCCGGTTTATACTTGTATTTCCTCGTTTGACTGGACTGGATTTAATTTGATTATTCTGCCACAATTCCAACTCTTGAGGATTCCACTGTTTACATTGTTTATATTGTTTGCTCTGTTTGCTACGTGGCAGCAACCATCTTTCACGATACCAGTTAAACAGTTCACTTATAGGTTGATCGTAATAGTTCAATTCTGAGTCATTACCACACAGAAAAGCACGAGTATTTTCTGCCAATGGTGCAACATATATTTCTCGCTTAATGCCATGATTAAGCCAACTTTTGGGTAACCCCAGCTTACCAAGTGCCTTCTGAACTACCTCTTGTTTGTTTCTGAATCCTGGTCCCCAAGATTCATGGCTGGCTGTAGCAGTAGCATTTGATTTCGCGTACGCTATTAATGACCCGTAAATTCCATTGGAAAAATGAAATTCTCCAAATCCCTGTGTGTGTCCTACGCGCTCAAAAACAAGCCTTTTCTCAAGGTGTTTTATCTCAACATTTGGCTGCGCTGATAGATTTGGTTCCGCACATTTGAGACGGTTATACATTGACGATCTTTCAAGTGCTGAGGTAGTTGTTATCATTGCAATCTCACCAGCATTTTCGCGTTCGCGAATTACCGATTTTCTCTCTCCGTATTTATTCTTGAATGCCTCGCGAACTTCATTGCTAGTTGCCAATAGTGCTATGAGTTTACCACCTAACAAAAACGAATAAGGTGGTACTGCTCCCAATACAAAAGCATCTACTACATGATGAAGTCTATCTTTTCTATCTTCAAAATTCCAACCTACCCATTGGTCACGATGTCTTAAACTAAAAACTGGATCACCTAAACCGAACAAACCCATCACTTTACCTGTATGTTGGTCTACTACAAGGTATCTGAGTCTTCTACCATACCCTGAAGACACTGGTATACTCCAATGTAAACCAATGTATCTAAATAGGAGTGCTTCTTTTGACCCCGACTCAACCTCAATAAGCTTCGGATTGATCTTATCAACAACAACTTCTTTTCCAGAAGCAAAAGACTGCAATAAAGATGGTTCATACTCAATAAGACCCTTTTTACACGCTTCAATTTTATGCTGAACTGCCTCAGTATGCAATCCTCTTATTACTTCCTTACCACGATTATCTGGCAAGCAAATTTGGTTGTCTTCAATTTTGAAACCTTGACTTTCAAGGGATCGCTTTATACGAGTTCTAAGCATTTGAGCATATATCCGACTAGTATATAAGGTGCTAAAAATACCTGATATTTCTTCATCTGTTTGGAAATGTGTGTGTAGCAACCCGAAAACACCAGAACTACACCATGATTTAAAACGGCTATATACTGATCTCCAATTGCCATAACTATCGGGTAACGCATGCCATACACAATTTTCTTTCGCTATCCACAAAATAGCAGATATAAACATACGACATTCTTCTGGGTCTCCAACGCGAACCTTCTGACAATTAGTGAGAAAATTCTTTATTCTTTCCCACACAGAATCCGTTATTTGCATGTTAGTTCCGGGTATTGTTGAAAGCAATAAACTTACAAGGAAAGTTTTACACAACTAATGATTTGAGCAAGTTGTATGGTAACTCTGAATCACACAACTTGCTACTAACTTTATAT
>VYFM01000547.1 GCA_009842375.1 Candidatus Poribacteria bacterium
AATGAAATCTTATGCGTCGGACTTCGCTACGCTCACTCTGACCTACAAGATAATGATCCTCAATCATTAAGAAATGATTTCATATCGATTTTAGATATTTTAACGGACTTTCAAGGATGTAATCTCCCGATTCCTCTAAAAACTGCTGAATCAGGTAGACAAGTCCAGCACCAACAAGAAGCAGAATTCGATCCTCAGTTGATTCGGTTATCCTCGTCAGGTTCACATAGATTTTTAGATTACGAGCATACCAAAGGTGTCCAACCCAATTCGCTCCAGGATATTCGTCCTCTGAGCCAATTTTTGCAATTTGCATGTATACTCGATGGTCGGCACTCCTCCCTTCAGGTTCATTACACCTTATGAACATATTGATGATAGGTTCGTATTTTTTAGGTTCAATCCAGACTCTACCATCTTCCTCTTCATAAGTTTCTGCATCGAGATCAGCAAAATCCGCTAAACTTGGCAGGAGATGTTCTTGATTGTGTTCCATTGCAAATTTGTCAACATCAACTAAATTCATATCAAGTTCATCCAAAGGAATGATGGGGTCATCTCTTCGGGTATAATCCACACAGTATAACTTTTGGTGCCCCATCTGCTTGGCTAACCGATAGCCAATCTGATCCACTTCGCTTCGTTGGAGTTTATATGTATCATTTAGATAAGCCTGATAGTTTTCATTGATCTCAGAATCGTATGTTTCGTCTACCTGAATTGCTATTTTGGTAGGATGAAATGGTTTGAGTAGCGAGACCAATTGCTCTATTTCCCGTTGCCGTTTGGGTGCTAAGACATCATCCATTCTGAAATTGAATGCATCCATCCCAGGATTATCCAAGAGCGTAGTACCGAGTATCATGATTGTCGGTTTCTTTTGTTGTTTCATCACTCTTCGGGCAGGAGACCCCGCTGCTTTAGCACGGGGTCTCCTGCCCGCTCCTATTTTTTGCTTGACAATATGCGCCAAGTTTGATAATATCTTCGTAGCAGTCGGCATGGATTCTGATTGATATTGCGTTAGACAACTTAGCAGTGAAACAATCAGGTAAAAGCCTTGCAATTCAATACTGCTTAAGCCTTCTCAGCAATCTAACACGAGTGATAGGGATGTAGCAAGTAAAAACGCTAATCCGACAAACGCACTCTCTATAAAAATAGTTGCCTTCGGGCAAGTGGGTTGCTTAGCCCCCACTGTGGAGCAGACGTAAGACCTTAGCAATAAGGCAAACTGCTACGAAGCACAAGCCCCAGCGTTTACGCTGTGGGTACTATGACCAATTGGTATCCTCCGTTTATAAGTATTTTAGTGGGCATTCAATATTATAATCACCTGATTCCTCAAGAAATTTCTGAATTAGATAAGTATGTCCAGCACCGATAATAAGTAGTATCCGCTCATCTGCAGCCTCAGTAATACGTGTTAGATTCACATAGATTTTTAGATTACGAGCATACCAAAGATGTCCAACCCAATTCGCACCAATATATTGATCGCTCATTCCGATTTTGGACGTTCGTAAGTATATCTGATGATCGGCACGGCTGCGTGCGGGTTGGTTAAGTTTTCTATACATATCAATCAGCGTTACATATTTTGTCGGTTCAATCCAAGTCTCACCGTCTTTTCCTTGATGCGTTTTCGCATCGGTATCAACATAATCCTCAATGTTTGGTAAGAAGTGTTCTTGATTATATTCTTTCGCGAATTTCTGGCAATCTACTAAATTAATGTCAACTTTATCTAAATTAAGCATCGGGTCATCCCTGCGAAAATGATCTACACAGTATACTTGTGAATGCCCTACCTGCTTTGCTAATCGAAAACCGATCTGATCAACTTCCCATCGCTGCAGTTTGTATGTGCCGTTTAGATAATCTTGGTAATTGTTGTTAATTTCCGCATTTCGTAAAGGGTCTTGTTCAACGGCTATCTTGGTAGGATTGAACGGTATAATTTGTTCAACAAGATATTCAATCTCACCTTGACGTGTGGGAGTGAGTACATCATCCATTTTGAGATTAAATGCGTCAATTCCTGGATTATCCAAATGTGTGCTGCTAAGTATCATAATTGTAGGTTTCATTTTTGCACCTCTAATAAGCGGTTTAATATTTCACGCAATTTCTTTCGTGCACGAAATACAGTTGATTTCACGGTGTTTTCAGGTTGATCTAATTCGCTTGCGATTTCTTTATAACTCTTTTCTTCAATTTCGCGCATGATTACTATTGATTGCATATCGGATGGTAATTCTTTAATAGCTTGATGGACTAACTGCTTAAGTTCTTGTTTAATCGTAATCTCATCCGGAGATGGATTCGATTGATGTGAGTGTTTATGCAGTAGCATTTCAAGTGTGTCGCCTTCTTCATCGGCTAAATTCCCTTGTATTTTTCTGGACAAATACACCTGAAACTTTCTTCGTTTTAGTTGGTTATAGCAGAGATTTTGGACGCATTTTAGCATCCATGAGTGAGCGGTTTCTTGTCTTATTGTATTGCGGTGTTCCCATGCCCTTATAATTGTCTCTTGTGTCATGTCTTTTGCATCTTCACTGTTTTTGAGTAGATAGAAGGCATGCCGAAAGATTTTATCTTGATGTTTGCGGACAAGTTCAAGGAATATGTCTTCTGTCATATTGCAACTCCGAGAGTATTGAAGTTATCCCTACTACAAATAAGTTTGAAAATAGTTGCATCTTTTTTATAATACAACATATAGCACGACTCTGAAAGTTTTCAGAGTCATTCCTGACTAATATTGTCATAATAAAGCCGTTAGCCCAGTTTTCATAAGGGTTTATTGCCTTATGCAATAATTCGCAATATTGCGATTGACTCTGAATACTCTGAAATTTGACATTTTTCAAACATTCAATTGGCAGATATACTCCTATAAAATGCATTTCATATAGAAATGGTGTTATAAAC
>VYFM01000612.1:0-933 GCA_009842375.1 Candidatus Poribacteria bacterium
GTCGTAGCGTAGGGCATCGACAATGACAACGGCGCGCTTGCCTTTTGTTGTCCAGAGCCGCTCTTCGAGGCGATCCGTTACATACGGGAGTTTCGGGATATTTGCCGCTGCGCCGGAAACATATCGTTCGAAGAATCGGTCGTTCAGCGTGTTAGTGTAGGTTGCATAAGCACGGTCGGCGACGTTGATTACCGCTGGTTGGCTCTGCTCATCGGCCTCGTGGCGCACATTGATGTGCGCAGCATCAACGACCGTTGCCTGCTCCACAAACACCTGCACGAGTTCTTCGATAGTATCGGCCTGTTCAGCGAGATGTGTCGCGTGCTTGCACGCGCCCACGAGCTCCTGAAGTTGGCGCATCAGATCCCACGACCCGGCGGGGGAGAGGCTGGCTTTGCTGTGCTCCGTTTCCTTGGCGATGAGTGCGCCATATTCCTCAAAGAACGTTGTCGTAGTCGATGTCTTCTTCGCAGCCGTCGCGAAGGCATCGGCAATCTGCTGCCAGCGCATTCGAACCAGATGAGGAAAACCGAAGCAGAAGCCCGGCTTGTCCTTCGCCCATGAGGTGAGGTCTACTTCAGTCTCGACATCTTGTATCCAGCGATCCCAGGCCGCGCGACTTTCGCTGTCGCGCAGCCATCGATAAAGAAGCTGGCGGTGGTGGGCACGCGTAGCCTCGGGCGGAAGGCGTTCTGGCAGAGGAAAATCGGCAGGTTCCCCGTAGCCTAGGAAGGTCTCAGTCAGCGCAAGCGTCGCGACAAGGTTCTCGACCCAGTGCACGGGATTATTGTTCGATCCCTCAAAACCGTACCGCTCCCGCACAGTCGCGAGAAATTCGGGAATGAGATCCTCTCCGTCAAGGGACCGCCAAGTCGTCTCGGGTGAGACCGCCAGATCGAGAATCGTCTGGTCAACGTCTCCGATCAGCCGCGC
>VYFM01000612.1:943-2936 GCA_009842375.1 Candidatus Poribacteria bacterium
TACTCTCAGATAAATGTGGGCCGATCGACGATATTGGCCACGTACTTTGCGATGAAGGAGCTACGAGCGCCGTGGTTGAGGCTCTGCTGGTCTCTCGGCCCTCTGGGGAGTTTCACGTTTGCCTGCTTCAGGAAGCTGAAGAGCGTCGGGCGTTTACCGCCTATCCGCCAAGTGACGCCGCCGATGCGGTAATCCGTCAGCATGTCGAGCGCGGGCTCACCAGAGGGGACGCCGTGCTCGAGGCGATCCTCTGACAGCGGTAGATAGATCAGGAAGCGCTGGCGCTGGCGCTCGTCCTCCGGCAGCGCGTCGAGGGTCCGATAGACTTGGTACTTGAGCCAGATCTGACCGTGGCGTTGACCGACGTCATACTCCAGGACTCGGAAAGGCGGTGACCGCATCGATTCGAGATGAGCTCGGAACGACGGCAGCAGCCTCACAAACTCTTCCTTCTCATCGAACCACAAGCAGACTTGAGCGCGCTTCTCGTGCTGAAAACGTTGTTTGAACTGGTCGACAAGCGCCTGGAGGATCATCAAACCACCTTCGCGATGCGCAACACGCCGGCTTTCTGGAGCGGCGCGATGTTGACCTTCACGCCGTCGTCGATGTCCGGCGCCCATCCTTTCGGGCATTCTTCCGGCGACTTCCAAGGCGTCAGGATGCGGTAGTCATTTTCCCCACCGTCGGCGCCCTCGTGATGGCCCTCCTGAACCGCCTGAAGCCTTTGGTCGAGACCCTGCGCTTCTTCGAGCTTGGCCTGCCACTCGATGCGATCCTCCGCGCGATGCTCCTTGTCGGCGAGCGCGGCTTCGCGCCGGAACACCTCGATCGCATCGCGCAGGTAACCGGCGCGAAGTTTGGCCATGCGATTTGCGTCGAACTTGTGGTAGTGGCAGAGCGCGCCAAACGCCGACGACGAGCTGCCCTGACTGCTCGCGATGTGCCAGATGATGGGACGCTTCTTGTAAAGCGAAGCGTGGTAGTCGAAATAGATGTTGTCGAGCCATTCGCCGATGCTCAATGCGCGTTTGTAGCCCTTGACCCTGCGCTTCAACTCGTTGGCGATCTCGACTTCGACTTGATTGACGTCTTGTTCGGGGAAGAGGGCCGCGATCTCCTCATTAACACGGTCGAGGAGGCTCGCCTCGCCCGACAGAGGAGCCAAGGGAACGATCCCGTCCTCATCCATCTCGGCAACTCGCTTGACCGCGTAGGAGAGCAACCGCCAAACGTGCTCCATGCGCTTCTGCTCGTCGGTCTTTCCAGCCATTTGGGGCCAGAGGAGCTCTGGGGGGCGGTCACCGAGGTTCTGCTCGATGTGCACGCGAGTTGCGTCGGGGATGCCGTACAACCGATACGATTCGATGTTCAGGTCGTTGTAGATCGTCTGGATATGTTCCTCGGCTTCTACTTCGACTGCGAGCACCGAGTCGAGTGCTCGCGAGAACGACTTGACAGCCGGTATCCGCAGCACCCACGGACGTTCGAAGGAGGTAGATAGCTCATTGCCTCTGTCCCACTCGCGCTTCGCATCGTGGATCGACTGCGCGAGCTGAGATATGTACTGCATCTGCTTGCCCGACGCCTGCGGGATCGGGAGTCGCTTGATGACTCCAACCTCCCACGATCCAAACCGCATGAGCCCCCTGAGTGTGAACTCGGCCGGGGTCGAATTGGCGAGTCCAAGGAGGAAATAGGTCATGCTCGGATCATTCGGGAGAACTGCGGGGCCCTTGCCTCCAAAGATGCAGCCCTCAGGCATCAGCCGCATGTTGAAGCCTCGCTGCGTCCGTAACGGCCATGTCATCCCTGGCTTGAAGTAATGCTCCTCACTAGGAAGCCCATTGCCTGAGGCCTTTAGATCGGCTCTTTGCTCGGGCTTCCAGTTGATAACCAAGTCAATGCTCGAATAGAAACGGCTGAACTCGCCACCCTTAGCAAACGGTACCCACCCGGATCGGTCCGAGACCTCCCACCAAGAACGGATCCA
>VYFM01000210.1 GCA_009842375.1 Candidatus Poribacteria bacterium
GTATCAACTCCCCACAATCCGACCTCCCGTATACCCGGTGTGTCTACAACTTCTCCGCCACTATCAAGTTTAAACAATTCTACAAGTGTAGTTGTATGTCTGCCTTTTTGTGTTTTTTCACCTACTTCACCAATTCTTAATTCAAGGTTTGGTTGTATAGCGTTTAAAATACTTGATTTTCCAACACCGGATGGTCCAACTATTACACTGAATTTATTTCTTATTACTTTCTTTAGTGTATCAATGCTTTTAGGCACTTTGATACTTGTAAACAAAACTTCATATCCGAGTTTCTTATAGGTTTCAAATGTGGAAGTGAGTTGTTGGCGTTGTTCTGAATCCACTAAATCCATTTTATTCAAGCAGATAACAGCAGCCATATCACCGGCTTCTGCTAAAATGAGAAATCTATCTAAAGTCCGAAAGTTGAGTGGTGGCATCTGTGTTGAGACCACTGCTACGACTTGATGTGCATTAGCCACTATTATTTGCTCAATATCCTCATGTTTCCCTGCATATTTCCGAGAGAATTTTGTTTGGCGCGGAAGTATATCCTCAATTACTCCCTCTTCTTGGTCAATCTGAGAGAATACAACTTGATCACCAACAGCGACAGGGTCAGCATATAACCTACGTCCTGTTTCGGATTGTCGTTTCCTTTTTAGAGTGCCTCGTAAAGTGCATCGCAAAACAAGGTCATCGTATTGAACATCGTAAAAGCCAGTACGTGCCCGGATGACTCTGCCTTGTTCACGAATAAGAATAAACGTCACCTCCCAATATTGCGTTTACAAAGATGAAATCTCCTCAATTGAGATATATGTTATTCTGTATAAAAAGTTGTCATGCTTCATTAGATTGTTCAAATATAACCTTTCATTGTCTTCAAAGCAGTTTCAGCGTCTTCATGAAAGTTGTCAAATTTGCATTCACAAGAAATACGCCCATCGTACCCAGCATTTTTTAAGGCAGTAAAGAAATCTATGAAATCAAAGTCATCATTTCCCGGATACGAGCGTTTGACGGGTTCCGCAATATGGACATGTACTAACCATTCTGCGGCATCAACAATGTTCTGTAATGGTTCATTTTCCTGCCAAATATGATATAGATCAGCCAATACTCTGATACCTTTTCTGTTGACCCGTTTTGCCATCGCGAGTCCATCGACAACAGTGCGTATAATGTTTCCTTCTTTTATACAAATTGGTTCAACAACGATTGTGATTCCGTGTGTTTCTGCATGGTCTGCAGCCATATCAAGAAATTCTGCGATCTGTGTTAATGCACGTTCCTCTGAATAGCCTTCTTCCAGATTACGAGAACCGCTACTGCCATAAACGATAATTTCTCCACCAATTTCGCTTGCTCTACGACATGCTGTTTCCACATATCGCGACAAACGAGATGAATCCACTGCATCTCCAACGACCCGCAAGTCACTTGGGATAAAACCTGCATAAGCTTCTGGTTTAAGAGGAGCATCCGCTACGCGTTCTCTAATTTTCTGAAAATCCGCTTCACTTGCTTCTGGCAGAAGTGCGTTTCTCACACCTAACTCAATGTAGTCGTATCCGATCTCCGCAAGACGATTGACATTATCTAAACTGGTGCATATTCCAAACCGCATGCATTACTCCTTAGTAAGATCTCACCTTAACATGAAAACTGCTTAATTTATGGTGAACTTTGTAAATAAGGGGGCTTATCTTCTGTAGGAGCGACCCGGGGAACGCCTTAATGGCGTTCATACCGTTGATTTCCCAGTCGCGACAATACGCACTGATTAGTCGGGAATCGGAGTTCCCTCCTACATCTCTAAATGTTCCATTCATTCTAAAGTTCACTATATTATACAATGTAACATCTCCAACTTTATTTCCCAAAACGTCGTTTCCTATGACTATAGTCTCGGATTGCGCGCAAAAAGTCAATCTTTCTAAATGAGGGCCAATATGTATCACAAAAATAAAATTCTGAGTAGACGCTCTGCCACAGCAGAAAACCGGATAGTCGCACTTCACCACTTGTCCTGATAATTAACTCTGGGTCAGGAAGATTTGAGGTATATAGATATGGTGCTATTTTATCAACACTTAATTCTTCAGCGATTTGATTAGCATCTTTCCCATTTTTTATTTCTGCTGTCAAGTGTCCTCTAAAAGCTTCAATTATTTCCTCACGTCCACCATAGGCAACAGCTACGTTAAGTATAAATTTGTCATAGTCTTTCGTTGCTTCTTCTGCTTGCCTTATCGCCTCCTGAAGACTTTGTGGCAAACGTTCAATTTGTCCCATTGCCCGTACCTTTATCTGATTTGCATGAAGTCCCTTGATTGTAACCAATTCGCGCATTTTTCTTTCAATTAAACCCAATATTCCTTCCACTTCAGCATCTGCACGTTTGAAGTTATCAAGAGAAAAAATCCAAATAGAGAAGATTTCTACACCGAGTTCATCGCACCAGTGTAGAACCTCTTCAAGTTTATCAGCACCTTCGTAGTGTCCTTTAATAACATTGTCTAACCCGCTTGCTTTGGCATAGCGTCGGTTTCCATCAAGAATTACACCAATATGGCGTGGAATTTTCCACGTACCTGCTTCTGCTTCAAGTCGTTTTTGATACGCTCTATAAAACCTTTTTTCAGTTTGATGTTTTAGATATTTAATTGGATTCATGTGCTTCACTTTTTAGGTAGATATCAGAATAGTCAACGTCAATACAGAACATCAATTAGATTATACCATAAATGCTATGTAAAGAAAAAGAGAAACTAAATGGACGTATTAATAGATTTTTGTATGTTAGAATTATAGAAGACACAGAAGGTTTTTGGTGTGTTTGTGTTCTTTAGATATAATGGTGTTCTCTGAACAGAGATTATCAATCTTCGGTGTCAAAACCTCGTGCTTTAGCACGGGGATGTAGACACCG
>VYFM01000357.1 GCA_009842375.1 Candidatus Poribacteria bacterium
CTATGGTATCCTACTCTTCGTTTTTTATACAATAAAACTTATAGAAATCACTACGTTTGTTGCATAAGGAGAATTACATGGCAATTCGGATTGCGATTATCGGTTGTGGTGGCATGGCAAACGGTCATCTAAACGCATATCTTACAATACATAATACAGAACCCGGCAAAGTAGAACTCGTTGCAATGTGTGATGAAGTCAAAGACCGAGCAGATAACTTCGCCAACCGCGTCAAAGAAGTAACAGGCAAAAAACCCGTTGTTTTTGATGACACTGACACAATGCTTTCAACGGTAGATTTAGACGGGGCAGATATCTGCACTTCACATGCACACCACCATATCAATGCTATTAAATGTCTAAATGCGGGTGCCAACGTCATGATAGAAAAACCTATGGGTATAACCGTCAAAGCAACCCATGCGATTATGGCAGCCGCTAATGCCAATGGAAAAATCGCTGCAACCGCAGAGAACATCCGCCGTATGCCGAGTCGTCGCACTGCGGAATGGTTGATGAACAATAAAAAGATGCTCGGGGAAATGCGTATGTTCCACGCCCAACACGCCAGCCATCGTGAACCTAATCCACAGAGTGAATGGCATTGGCGACTTGACCTCACACTCGGTGGCGGCGGCATGGTCATGGACTCAGGTGCTCATTATTGTGATACGATACGTTATCTCTTTGGTGATCCCGATACAGTTTACGGACGCGTCTGTCAATTCGAAAATCTTGAAGTGACCAAAGCTGGAGAAATCGTTAAAAATGAACAAGAGGACACATGGGTAGCAACAATCAACTTCAAGACAGGTGTTATTGGACTGTGGACATGCACATGGGCAGCAGTAGGACATAGTTTCAATCACGTAGTCTATTACGGCAGCGAAGGATGTTTACTTGACGACGGTGACATCTTCCACGGACCATTTGAAGGCGGAGAAGTCATCCTCAAAAATGGAACACGACTCTCTATGGAAAGCCTTATTGAAGAATATATGACAAGTCTTTCTGATGAAGAAAAAAATCAACTGTTCCCACACAATTTCACAGACGGTGTCGTCCTTGAATGCTACGACTTTGTGGATGCAATTGAAAACAATCGTCCACCGGAATTGGATGCAGAAGCAGGTCTTCGCGCAAAATCAATATGTGAAGCTATCTACGAATCCAATGCCTGTGGACAAGCGGTGAATTACGAAGACGTGGTATCAGGTGATATTGAGATATATCAGAAACCGATCAACGAACGGTGGGGGTTATAGTTGTCTGGTAAAGAACGAACTACTCCCGCGACTGATAAAAACGTTGAACACCGTTCACACCTAAGAGATCACGATAGAATTGTCGGGTACTTTGAAATCCTTCAGACGAATCCTAATTTTCGATGGTTGTGGTCAGGACAGGTAGTTAGCCTATTAGGTGATTGGTTTAACCTCATCGCTTCCGCAATACTAATCCTTAATCTGACAAAATCAGGTTTAGCATTAGGTGTATTGTTTACAATACGTATGCTTTCCCCTTTTTTTGTCGCACCATTGGCAGGAATCTGTGCGGACCGCTATAACCGAAAGCATATTCTAATTGCCACCGATATCGTCCGTGGGCTGCTCCTTATCGGTTATCTCTTTGTCCAAGACGAAAAAGATATCTGGTTACTTTATGTCCTCACTACGTTACTTTATGGTGTAAGTGGTTTTTTTAGTCCCGCACGAAGCGCAATTCTACCAGATGTCACTTCACGAAATGAACTCGGGACTGCTAATGCCCTAAGTGCCACAACTTGGTCTGTTATGCTCGCTTTAGGTGCTGCGTTCGGTGGGTTTATAGCAGGACTCTTTGGTGTATACACCGCTTTTATTGTTGATGGGTTAACCTTTTTCGTATCTGCTGGACTTCTTTTGCAGATTAAATTACCAATTAATACTGACACGAAAGCAATGATTCATGAACGGTCAAAGTTTTCTGCAATAGGGTATATGTTCCGACATCCTGACATTCTATTTATAGCATTACATAAAGGGGCAATTGCATTATTATTGTCATCCGGTTTTCAAGTTGCACAAGTTGAAATCGCAAAAAATCACTTCATAATAGGTGAAGGTGGTGCAATCGGTTTGGGAGTGATGTATTGTTTGGGTGGTGTTGGCAGTGGAATAGGTCCCATTGTTGCAAGAATATGGACAGGTGACCGTGACAAACCGCTTCGGTGGAGTATTAGTCTTGGGTATTTGATAGGAACAATCGGACTAACAATCACCGCACCGCTGTTAAGTCTCCCTATTGTCGTATTCGGTGGGTTTATCCGTAGTATCGGTGGTGGAATTGCTTGGGTATTTTCAACCCAACTACTCCTCCAACATGCTCCAAACGAAATTCGCGGACGCATCTTCGGAACCGAATTTGCCCTATTTACACTTATGGGTGCCGTCGCCACTGCAATCGTCGGCTTTATGATGGACCTGTTTGGTGTTCAAGCCGTATTATGGGGAATGACATCTCTTCCAATAATTCCAGCATTATTATGGTGGATTTGGCAATTGCATTACGCAAGGGTGACTTCAAATTAAGAGTTAGAAACTGATGATGGTATTTCTTGTACCACTGGGATGATGTAACTCCGAATAGTCATATTCTCTATTGTCTCGGTTTCAACACGCGATTCTAGTTTGGAACGGTGATCAAACACGACATAGGATCCCTTCAACTTTTTCCGATTTCAGATAGGAAGCAAGTTGCCTTTTACCCGCTTGATAATACTTTTCTCCCTCCCAAATTTTAGTTTCAACAACATATTTACGTGAATTTTAGAATAACATTCTGACTGGTATTATAATGTAAGTCCAAATAGGTTGTAAATTGTTCAAAAAACTCTCGGGTTGATACATGGTCAGTAATTCGAGTGTCTGTGAGGAACTGTTCTATAG
>VYFM01000413.1 GCA_009842375.1 Candidatus Poribacteria bacterium
TACCTCCAGAATGGTCACCAGTTGGTCGCATACTGTTTGCATCAAACGAGATTAGAATTCGTGTGTTAATCTATTGTTTTGGATATTCCAGATTCGCACTATACCATCACGGCTGCCTGCGGCAACATGAGTACCATCTGGACTTATTTTTACAGCATAAACAGCATCAGTAGGTTGATTAAATGTTCTACGTCGGTTGCCAGAAAGAATATCCCATATAATCACGGATGTGTCAGCACTACCAGAAGCGATGATTTGTTGGTCATTTAGAAGACCGCAGTCTACACTATATACGGGTCCTTGATGCGCGCTGAAATTTCTGGCGAGAGTACCACGAGTATTCTCGTTGTTTTGTGTGATTCTCCAAGATCGGACTACATTATCAGCAGAACCGGATACAATAAGGTTTTCTTGGGATGCATAAGCAAGTGAATATACCGAGTCATCGTTACCATCAAAACTGACCAAGACCGTATTGTCTTCAGGATTCCATACTTTTAAGGTTTTATCTTCACTTCCAGTAACAAAATAGTCTCCGTTGGGATGATATAATGTGCAAAGCACTCTACCAACGTGTTGGGTTAACCATTTTGCTTGATCGTCTAAAGGTTTGGCATCATCCAAATTAACTAAGTCAATAATAGCACTAAATTCGTCCATACTTGCGGTGAGTAATTTAGCATTATCAGGACTAATAGAAATTGATTCAATGGTATCTGCATGTATCTCATACGTATTGATGAGTTCTTCTGTGTCAACATTCCACACACGAATTTCACCGTTACGTGCTGCCTGACCACCACTTGCATACAACGTCTTACCGTCAGATGAAAACTCTAAACATCTGACTCGTCCCAAGTGTGGTTCATACACGTGGACCATTTCTTTTGTTTCTATATCCCAGAGTTCCACCCACTGATATTTCCCCACAGCAAGAGATTTTCCATCAGGACTAAATTCAAGTGCCCAGATGGGAGATAGAATTGGTTCTTTTTCCTGCTGATGTTCATCGGCTTGAATAATTAACACAAGCGGTACAGTCAGTGTAAGAAACAACAATATTAAAATATGTGGTGTATAGTTTTTGTGGTTTTTCATAGTCTTAAAACACATATTAGTCTCAGATTTCTGTTTATCATAATCTCTCCTTATAGTGCCTCCCTGAAGTTGGGTCTGGATAGCATGCTCACTGTTATTGAGAGTATATCAGTTATGGAGAAATATTGTCACTCTCCTTCGTAAATAAACATTAAAATAATGGGAAAGGTTGTAATGGGAATGACTTTCAGAAAACGTATAATATGTTCTACTACAGATTCCTGTATCATCTGTAGTTCAAAAAAGAAATGGACACTAATTCAAAAAGTAGGAACAGCGCGAGGATAACAAGAATGTGAACCCTCGCGCTACGTTGCTTTAGAAATGCTTTTCTGTCTATGACAAGACACCCCGAATCGGTCTTCCACCACGTGAAAGGACAATTCGGACACCATCAGGAGATTCAATGCTCTGATTGTAATCAATACCGAGACTTTGATAGATAGTAGCTGACAAGTCTTCAGGTCGTACAGGTGTCTCTGCTGGTTCCATTCCAAACGGATCGGATGCACCGACAACTTGTCCACCTTCAACACCGCCACCCGCTAACATAATAGAGAATACTCTTGGATGGTGATCACGTCCACCGTTGCGGTTGATGACTGGAGTTCTACCGAATTCACCCATCGCAACGACGAGTGTACTTTCAAGTAACCCACGTTCAGATAGGTCATTAATCAAGGTAGCCATTGTATGATCAAACGCGTTGAGTTTTCCTGGCAACGACGAGAAGATGTTGTTGTGGTTATCCCAACCGCCATTGCTGACAGTTACGAAGTTAACGCCTGCTTCAACAAGTCTTCGAGCAAGTAGACAACTTTGTCCGAAAGTGTCTCTGCGATATGCATCGCGGACCTCTTTCGGTTCCTTTTTCAGGTTAAATGCACCGCGAGCGTCTTCGGAACTCATAAGGTTGTATGCTGCGGAATAGAAATTATCCATCGCTTCAACCTTTGGATTCCCTGCTTCGTATTTCTTGAAGGCGTTATCTACTGCTTGTCGTAGGTCTTTTCTGCTTTCAACGCGCTCGTAAGTAACACCTCTTGGGGGTTCTAAATCTCTGACTTTAAAATTATTGCTTGCTGGATTGCCATCTGGTGAAAACGGATCAAGCGAGGCACCTAAGAATCCACCACCAGCATAAGCAACGGGTGAAGGAATAGCGATGTAAGGTGGTAATGCACTCCGTTGTTCTTTAAGTTCGGCAACAACAGCACCGTGACCAGGAACAGCGAAACCGGGCAGGGGTTGATAACCTGTTATCATATAATGTGTGCCACGTTCATGCGCAGCTTCTGGAGAAGTCATTGAACGTATGATACAGAGTTTATCTGCCTGTTTGGCAAGCCTTGGCATATGTTCGCTTATCTGAATACCGTTAACATTTGTGGGAATAGGTTTGAACAGACCACGGATCTCTTCCGGTGCGTTGGGTTTAAGATCCCACATATCAAGATGGCTTGGACCACCGCCTAACCAGACGAGGATAACCGATTTTGCTGAAGCTGGTTTAGCAGTTGGTGCTGCAACAGCTTTCAATCGGAAGAAATCAGTTAGACCGAAGCCAAAAAAGCTTAAAACACCAGCTTTAATTAGATCTCTGCGATAAAATCCTTCGCAGTCTGTGGATGTGCAGTCTCGTTGAGGCATAATTGTCCTCCTAATTACTTGGTTAGCAGTTATCTTGAAAAGTTTAACGTTCTATATTACTCTATCAATTTTGCATATTACATCGGAGGGTTTTACCTTGGTAATGATGCGATATTCGGAGCGGAAAACCTTCCTAACCGCACTACACGATGAGAATTGTTTAATTATATC
>VYFM01000333.1 GCA_009842375.1 Candidatus Poribacteria bacterium
GTAAATTGGCAGAACGGTATCTTATATGATAAAATTTTGATTGATTAAAAAGGATGTATAACGATGAAGGCAGTTACAAGAATCGACGATGGTGGACCAGAAGTCCTACAATTAGATGATGTTCCACCTCCGCAACCAACCGAAACCCAGTTATTAGTCAATGTTCGGGCAACTTCGCTAAATCGAGCAGACCTAATTCAACGGCGCGGAGGGTATCCGCCACCGCAAGGTGAGTCTGAAATACTCGGTTTAGAAATTGCTGGAACGGTATTAGGAATGGGAACAAAAGTCAATGGGTTTAATGAAGGTGATAGAGTCTTTGGACTTGTCGGGGGTGGTGGGTATGCTGAACAAGCTGTTATTGATTATCGGATGGCGATGTTAATACCGAACGGTTGGAGTTTTGAAGAAGCTGCGGCTGTTCCAGAGGTGTTTTTCACCGCAAATGAGAACATCTTCACTTTAGGGAGGCTGTCTGCCGGTGAAACGATTCTGATTCATGCAGGTGGTAGCGGTGTTGGCACAGCAGGAATCCAGATAGCGACCCATACTGGCGCGCGGGTCTTTGTTACCGCAGGGACAGACGACAAAATTGCGAACTGCAAGTCACTTGGAGCTATGGAAGGGATTAATTATAAGAAGTCTGATTTTGTTGATGAAATTGATCGGTTAACGGATGTTGAAGGTGTTGATGTTGTCTTAGACTTTATCGGCGCGCCTTATCTGCAACGGAACTTGCAGATACTCAAAACGAAAGGACGTTTATTACAAGTGGGATTGATGGGCGGTTCGGCAACAGAAATAGACTTAGGAATAGTGATGCGCAAACGGCTTCAGGTTATCGGATCCGTAATGCGACCACAATCACTTGAAGAAAAAATTGCTATCACGCAACGGTTTGTAGAACGGTGGTTACCAGAATTAAAAGAAGGCAAACTCCGACCAGTAATTGATTCTGTCTATCCATTGACAGAGGCACGCCAAGCACATGAGTATATGGAAGCAAATCGTAATTTTGGCAAGATTATTTTGAAAATATAGTTGCAAATTGACCATGAAGGTATCTTGTGTAAAAAATACACCTACGTTTATTGAAGAAAAGCACACCAGTGTGCAACTAAAAAGAAATCCAGCATATCTCAATATCATATCATTGTAAGAAATAGGTTACAGATTCTTTAGGTTAATAATAATGCTTTCAATTGAAAATAAAAATAGACGATCATTGTCAGCACCCGTCCTGTGTGCTGGATGGTTCATTATAGTATCAGTCCTGTTTGTCTTCAGTTATGTTGCAGTTGCTGATAATTCAGAATTCAACACGCGTTTTCTGACCCAAGTAACCTCACCAGATGGTATTACAGTAAATTTTAAACTTCCGCAACTCCTGATTACAGAAGTCAAACCAGAAGAACGTTTTGAAAATACGGGTGGTGTACACCACACGGTGCAATATGCGGAATGCGATTGGATCCGAGAACCGAATTTTCCGAAACTGCCTGCAACACGCGTCCTTTTGGCTATTCCGAACGATGCCCAACTAAACATCGCTGAAGTTACAGTCAACACAGGGGCATCAAAAACCCATAACGGGGTAAGGTTCCTGAATAATAAAGTCAATCAAAATGCTATACACAGACTATATCCAGCAGTTCATGCTCGTATAGAGATGGACGGTTACATCCGTTCCCAGCGCGTCGTCAGTTTGGCTTTGTATCCGGTCCAGTACAATACCATAACGCATGAACTTCGCTCATATAACAGTATTACAGTTTTCATTCCTTTTAAAACTCAGTTGCCGACTCGTGAAACAGGAATTGCGTTCAACCATGCACTAACAAATGCTGACCCCTTTGAACAGACTTATGCACAGCATATTCTCAACTATGCAGATTATCGTAAGGTCTTTAATGTTGATGTAGAGAGGGCAATCAGGTTTCGTCGCAATGCTGGCATAATTCCCGCAGCCCCTGCTGCACCAGAACTAACCGACAATACATCCCAAACTCGTTATAAAATCTATGTCGATGAAAGTGGCATATATCAAGTCACTGCTGCATCTCTTAAAAAAGATTGGGGTATTGACTTGATAGGAACTGAATCACATAGGCTCCGTCTCACACATGCAGACAAGGAAATACCTATCTATGTTAGTGGTGCTATAGATGGACGATTTGACGCGGAAGATGCGATTATATTTCTGGCACACAGTTCTACTGATCCAGATAGTCCATTTCCAAAGAATGCGTATACATTGTGGAATATCTATTGGTTAAGTATTACTACCGATGCACAACACCCTGTACGTGTCCCACAAATTGAAGCAAGTCCAAGTGATCCAACAGCAATTCAAGTGCCAACCTTCCGTTCACGTGTCATCTTTGAGGAGGACCACCTAACCAACAATCTGGAGTTTGTTCATCCAAATACCGTTGCAGATGGCGATAAGCACAAATGGTTTGATGCTTTAGATTTTTGGTACTGGGATGGTGTTAAAAATGCAAGCGATGTCGGGGAACTGCGACTTGAATTTCCACTCCATGATGTCGCGAAAAGTTTTGACCCACCGAAAATTCAACTTGTGCTACAAGGTGGAACACCTGTGAGTCATGAAATACTGGCAGCTGTTAATGGAGTGCGTATTGATCTCGCAAAGTGGGATAGTCAAGAACAAGTGACCCTCACAAAAAATCTACGCGTTTGGAATAATCTAAAGGATGCTGCAAAAGGCGAGAAAAATGTTCTATCTCTAACACGGATTGATACTAACTATGAAGAGGACACAACACGTTACCCTTATCACATATACCTGAACCGATTTTGGGTTGACTATACCCGCCTTTTTTTAGCAATGAACGACCAACTCCGTTTTGGCACCCCTGTTAAAGCAAGCCAAGAAGATAAAAAGCAAGGTGTTATACACCAATTTCGCATTGACGCTTTTCTCAACCCGCAAGTGTCGGTTTTTGAAACGGATGGGAATACGCTTACAGCGAAACTTCAAGGTGTAAATATTACACGGTATGTTACTGATGATGTCATGCGTGCACGCCTTAGAGCATTGAATAACGGGGATCTCAGAGAAGTACCGAATCACACATATACCGCAACTTTTCAGATACCTGATACTCGAACAACTGAGTTTATCGCAGTATCTGATATCGCACTTCAAAAACCCGTACAGGTTGAAACTGTGCTACCCAGTGAATTACGGAACCCGCTAAACGGAGTGGATTACCTCGTCTTGACGCACGCCAGATTTAAAGAGGCAGCTGATAGATTAGCAAACTGGCGTTCAACTGCACAAGGGGGTGGATACCGCACTAAAGTTGTTGATATAAACGATGTATACAACATTTTTGGTGATGGAAAAGTTCATCCGAAATGGATAAAGGATTTTTTGAGTTACGCATATCAGAATTGGACACCTCCAGCACTCTCATATCTGGTAATCTTAGGGGATGGCACCTTTGACTTTAGAGGTTTAGATAAAGATATCCATCTTGAACCGCCAGAACTCGCAGGATATATACCTACCCACTACATTACGACGGATTCCTTCGGCAGAACTTCCGCAGACCATTGGTATGGGACAGTCTCAGGACACGATGAATTTACCGATTTTTATCTCGGTAGGTTGAGTGTTGAAACCATGGAGGAAGCAGATGGCGTTGTTGATAAAATAATCAATTATGAATCACAAACACCTAACGGTGCTTGGAGACGTCGAATTATCTCTGTGGCAGATGATGAGGTTAGTAATTCGGGGGACCATATCTTCAAAAGGAGTCTAAACGAAATTGCAAAAGACCATACTCGCCTTGGATATGAAACTGTTGAAATATATCTTGAGGATGTTATTGACGAAGTTGAGGCAAATCCAGACGATTTTCCCGGTGTCCTCCCACGGCACGTCGCAAAGAGCAGAATTATTGAATCTTTAGGTGAGGGAGCAGTCGTTGCACAATATGCAGGACATGGCGGTCGTATTGTATGGGCACACGAAGCCATTTTTGATAACGCCTCCATTGATAAGATTGAGGAGACGAAAAATCTACCTTTTATGTTGGTTCTGAGTTGTTATAACGGGTATTTTGATGCACCAGGTGAACCGAGTATGGCGGAAAAACTACTACGTAAAGAAAGAGGTGGTATCATTGGGATGCTCAGTGCTACCAGACTTACTTACGGCACTGGCAACGAAGACCTTAACAGGATCATTTTTAATATGCTATTTCAACGGGATGTCAGACAACTCGGTCCAATTAGTTTTGATTCTAAACTTGAGTATCTCCTGACAGAAGGCACATCGCAGCTTGATATTATGTTGGAATATACGCTTTTTGGTGATCCCGCGATGCGTATCGCAATGGCAGATTATGAAATCCTGCCCACAATTGAGACAAAAACTGTAAAAGCAGGTGATATTCTTAAGATTGCACCCGGATCCATTCAGATTGCCCGATACGACCCAGTGTCAAGGAAAAAGGTTTTTACACGAAATACCAAATTTGATGGGGAACTTACAGTAAAGGCTACTTTTCCAGGACAACAAGCTGTGGGTGTAGACAAAACCGGAGCACCAAAAGAGTTTTATTCTGGCGATGTGATTGTAACAGAGACTTTTCCAGTACAGGACGGTAGTTTTCCTGCTGTGGAAATAAAGGTGCCAGAAAATATATCACCAGGTGATGCACACGTGGAGTATTACGCTGAAAATGCAAACGAGATTGCTGTTGGTGGGGATGGGTTTACTGTCGAAATACCGAAAATACTGGACATAAAACCTCAACTGGTTACCACGCCATCTGGTGAGGACATGATTGATATTTCTGTCCGCGTTTCTGATAATGACAAAGAAACAGTATCTGTCGTTTTAGAATGGCGAGACCCGATAACTGCTGGGAGAGAAAAAGTGTCAATGATCCCTGCTGAAAGCAACTCGGAATCTACATCAAAAATAGTACCTACAGCAAGATGGTGGAAACTACCGAAACTCTTACCTGCCCCAACTGACGGTTCCGCATTCCGTTATGATGTTGAGGTTACTGATGCAAGTGGTTTTGTTGTCCTCTCCGATTATCTCAGGTTCTATCCGTATATATATCCGAATCTTGCTGTTGTTACAAGACGTTCTACTAACATTGCAGAGATTCGTTATACTTTCGCTGGAGAAGATGGCAAATTGAATGGACAGTTTTTATCTGCTGATATTGAAGTGGCAGGCAATACCGCTACGTTTGAATCTAATGTTTCTGAAGGTGATTTACTTGAGGTGTTAGGCGTTTCTGATGTTGATGTGGAAGTTGCATTTTTTATTGGAAATCCAGATGTAGACGATAATGGTGTCATAGATGTTGATTCCAATTTACTTGGACGGACACAAATAAAACCGGACGATTGGGTCGTGCGGAATCCGCTACATCAGCGTTCTAATGTTTACACACCCGACCCATTGAATATCAATCCTATTGCTACTGTCGCGATCCCAGTATCCTTACGAAACGGTATACATGACGTGTTTATCTGTGTTGACCCGATTTTTAGTGAAGGGGATGAACCTGGAAAAGTTCTTGAAAATAATGAAAAAGATAATATCGGATATAGGCAGATCACTGTTTCCAGTAGCATCGTTGGAGAAGTACCGACTCAATTTAACAGTGTTGATGGTGGATTACGGATAATTGCTCCCGCAGGGGTAACACAAAGTAAATCTTCGGTTTTGTCTGTTCGTCCGATTGTTTCAGATACTTCAGGTAGAAATTATGTCTACTATATTAACGGCACAGGGCAGGTGAGAAATGATACACCTGCTACTCCTTTTCCTATTAGTGGAAGTGATGGAAAAGACAATGTTACCACCGAAATGCTTTTCCCTGTACCATTGCCAACGCACCCATCCCTGATGGGTTATACATTTCATTTAGGTGAATCCATTCCTACCGGTGAATGGAACACATTTAAGTTACAAGCACCTGTGACAATTGAACTTGATTTTGATTGGGAAGCACTTAAGCAGGAAGTCATGCACGAAATATATGGAAATGAGGCTGATTTGACAATTGTCAGTCAAAATATGACGGAAAGCCTAAACGCTGCTGTAGCAACGAGGGCAAATGACATCGGAGCATATCTCTGGCTCAATACTTTAGCCAACTGGGTCCGTCTCGATTCTGATATCAAAAAACATCAAAATGGTCAGATCTATACCTCTACACGAGCGGCAAAAATCCGTTCTGAAAATATAGGTGATGGAACACTTAACGATATTGTTATTTCCTCTGAGGATCCTGACACAGGTGTTTGGATGGTGCTTTTCGAATCGGCGAGAACCTACCGTCTTTTATATACATCTAATACATCCGATGAAGGAGGTGGTGTGGAAGACAACACGGCGGCACCTCAATTAGAAGAAATCCAAAGAGGAATCTCCACCTCTCCTTTCGGTAATCTGGGTCCAACTCTATCTGATACTAATCTTGGATTTACTATTGACATTGAGTATGGAGATACGTCGTTTCAATTCGGTGATGTGCTACGTTTTAAAATCTCATCACTTGAAGTACCGGGAGAAGAACCAACACAATTTTATTCCTCCTCATTTATCAATAGAAACAGAGGGGATGGT
This sequence comes from Candidatus Poribacteria bacterium, assembly GCA_009842375.1. GTDB lineage: Bacteria > Poribacteria > WGA-4E > WGA-4E > WGA-3G > MSPOR6. The sequence goes on from VYFM01000333.1 coordinate 6,629, forward strand.
TCAATTCAGTATCTTGACTTAATACCGGATACAACAATACCACAAGACACCTGGCTCATTATATTTGTTACACCAACACAGTTTAAGATTGAAGGAAGAAATAACGGCGACTTGATGAAAAATGGAGTCCCGATATATGGAACAGTCGGTGAACCTTATGAACATAGTGATTATGGCTTGAATCTGCTGATAACGCAAGGACCTGACCGTTTTGAAGCCGGTGACAGATTCTTATTTGACACGAATACCGTGGGAACAATTCAGGCAACCACTACGTATTTAGGGACTATGACCTGCCTGCGGAGTGAAGATACACTACCCCCAGACATTCAAATAACGGTTGGTAATCAGGATCACTTTGTTTCTGGTGCCCCAGTTGACGCTGCACCGCTTATACAAGCCACACTCACCGATGCGCGCGGTATTGACTATATCACGCGTCCAATCCAACTTGAATTAGGGTATTTTGGAGAGTTTGAACCTATTGCGGATACTGATTACAAACTCACGCAGCATCCAAGTTCAATGCAGTTGGTATTGACATATAGTTCTCCTGAACTTGAACCGCGTGAGTATCAACTTCGTCTTACCGCAAGCGATCTTGATGGAAATACAGGTCAGAGTGAAATAGACTTTCAGATACACCGCACACTTCAATTAATAGAACCTCTGAATTATCCAAATCCTTTTGCACGGGATACAACATTGACATGTGAATTGACGCGTCCAGCGGAGTCACTCACTGTCAAAATCTATACGCTTACTGGGCGGCTTATCAGAAAAATAAAAAGGGAAGCACCATCCGGATTTATACAATTTGAGTGGGATGGAAGGGATGACGATGGTAACGAAGTTGCTAACGGGGTTTATTACGGCAAATTTATTGTTAAAAGTTTCGATGATGGAGATGATCAGACACACATTCTGAAGATGATGAAGCTGAAATAGTGAACGACTGATAACTGACAGTCTTAAAATATATGAAAAAAATATTTCTTATATCTGTTCTATTTATACACATAATACTAACTGCTGCTGCTGAACAGTCATATACGGCAGACTTTCTCACATTAGGTACCGGTGCGCGTCCATTAGGTATGGGGAGTGCATTTACCGCAATTGCTGATGAAGCGAGCACAACCTACTATAATCCTGCGGGTATTTCACAGTTGTCGCATCATGAAGTCAATTTTATGCATTCCACACTTGCCGGTCTTGCTGCGTATGATGTCGTAAGTTATATCTACCCGTTTTCACGAAAGATGGTTTTCGGTATCAGTTGGTTACGCGTCGGTGTTGATGATATACCGGTTACAGGTATTCCTGTTACCAGTAGAGCAATTGGTCCTGATAACCGTCCTTATGTTGTTAACACCTTTAGCAATACGAGTAATGCTATACTGCTCAGTGGGGCAAGACATCTCAAAACATTACCGAAAGATGTTTCCGTCCATCTTGGTGCTAACCTAAAATTGATCTATATTGATACGTATCTAAATGCTAACGCTGTTGGTGGTGGAAGTGATCTTGGGGTTCTTGCCCAAAGTAATATGGAGAAATCGGCTGCCTTTTCCATCGGCATTGTTGCGAGTGATTTCCTCACAACCAAACTCTATTGGAATACACCACCAGAAAATGAGGGTGAATCCCCTCACACAGAAACGCTTTTACCACGCATAAAAATAGGTGTGGCTTACCATCAAAAACTCCCCATTTTCAACAGTAAACTCACATTAGCTGCCGATGTTGACACTCGAAACGACTACGAATTCCATACAGGTGCGGAATATGTCCTATTTGAACTGTTAGCACTTCGTTGCGGATTAGATGGACGAAACGGCACTTCCCGTGCAATGTTCTTCACTGCGGGTGCAGGACTCCAACTCCGATTCGTCACCGGTGCAGCATTTCACGTTGACTATGCTTACCAACGACAACCCGATTTAGGCATCAGCAACCGCCTTTCCCTCAGAATTCTATTTTAGATTGTATTACCATTTCTAATTAAAGACTTCTCAGTAATATAATACGCGTTTAATTCCAATTCATTTCTCTTCATTATATTCTACGTATGATGGGTATCAACATACCTACAAAATCCCATCACAGTCCTTTATCTACCAGAATTGGTATAAACCTCTTGATTTTTTCTCACTAACCTATACTTATATACCAACATTAGCTGACTTTCGAAAAAAACTTAGGGAAATGGAAAAAGATCCTAAACCTGGAATGGAAGGTGCTATAGATGGAATGAGAAGAATTTTGGCAGATATGGAAAAGCATGGTGTAAAGGATATACAATAAACTTTGACTGCAGCCATACTACAATTTTAGGGTTCACAAACGAGGTGCATGGGCAACTCAGGATTCCTTAGGGGATACAGCAATTGAAAAAAGAAAAGGTTAATTTCTGAGAGCGGATAGCCAAATTATGGACAAACAAACTTCCCCAGAATCTTCCCACACGATGCCCCAGTCGCATTCGGAACATTACCAAAATTCCCATGCACCGCTTCGTTCGCGAGAATAGCAAAAGCAATTGCCTCTTTCGCATCACCAGAAACCCCAGTTTCCGATACATCAACAACAGGAATCGAATCAAACGCTTCAGCAAGTCCACGCATGATCAACGGATTTCGTGCACCACCACCACTGACGTAAAGAATGTCCAATGCCGTTTCTGTCTCAACAAAATCCGTATAATTTTGGTAAATACTTTCCACTGTCAATGCTGTTAACGTAGCAAGTCCATCAAATTCTGATATTTTATGTTCTTTAATCTGTTGCAAGCAAACATCTGCATAAGTCATCCCAAACATTTCCCGTCCGGTTGTTTTCGGTGGTGATAAGTCAAAAAACTGATGTCCAAGCCACATCTCTAACAGGTTTTTACACACCGTTCCTTGCCTTGCCAGTTCCGAATTTTCATCAAACTGCTTGGCACCGTTAGTGATCTTTTCAACGCAAGCGTCCAAAATCATATTACCGGGACCTGTGTCTGATGCCTGAACTGCTTCAATGCCCTTACCCGCTGGCAGCACCGTCAGATTAGCAATACCTCCGATGTTTAACAATCCGATTGTCTGTGTTGCGTGATGAAATAGCAGATAGTCAATATAAGCGATTAGTGGTGCCCCCTGCCCACCCGCAGCAACGTCTGCTACACGAAAATCAGCGACCGTTGGAATACCTGTCTCATGTGCAATCACCGCAGGTTCACCAATCTGTAATGTCGCGGGAACTTCTGCTGAAGGTAGGTGGTGAATCGTTTGTCCATGAGAACCGATGAGATCAACCTGAGTTGGTGGTACACCCACCTTATCCAGCACTGTCAAAACACTCTCTGCAAATAGTTTGCCCAATACAAAATTCATTGTGCAGATTTCATCAACCCGTGCCGTTTCAACACTAAAGAGGTCAAAGATTCGCGATCGTGTCTCAGGTGTGTAAGGAATCGTCTCAAACGCATTCAGCGAGATTTCAGTAGTTATTCCTGATCCCGAAACTTCAACAAGGGCAACATCTACACCATCTGCAGATGTACCGCTCATCAAGCCGATAATCAGTTTCTTCTCTTTCTGTAGCAGATCAATAAATGGTTTCATATTGCCTATTTTCAGTTAATACAACAGATACGGTTCTCGTCGTTCACAGAACCTCTCCACTTCAGCAGACCACGACTCAATAATATCATCGCAAGGAACCCCTGATGACAAAGCATTCCGCAGTGTTGAATTACCCGCGAGCCTATCAAAATGCGTCTCTCTAAATTCAAGTTTATTGGGGTATTCGTTAATTAATAATCCCAACATCCATATCGCAATTTCAAGAGATGCTACCTGCTTCTGATCGGAGATATGTATGGAAACGCCGTGACACACTTCCTCTTTATATTTGGAAAATTGTGGTGTAAACGTGATTGGACGGAATAGCACACCTGACAACCGCAGTTCGTTCAATTGCGTTGCAAATTTCTGATTGTCTATCCACGGTGCACCAATATATTCGAAAGGTTTTGTTGTACCGCGTCCTTCGCTTACATTTGTGCCTTCAAATAGACAGGTTCCCGGATAGAGTGTCGCAGTTTCAAGCGTCGGCATATTCGGAGAAGGTGGCACCCAGAATAGACCTGTTTCGTTATACCACATTTCCCGGTGCCATCCTTCCATTTTAGCGATCTTAATCGGAAAGTGACATCTTTGTTCGTTGTGGTATACGGTAGCAATTTCACCAATTGTCAATCCGTAACGCACGGGGATGGGATACGGTCCGACAAGAGATGTATAGCTTGTTTCTAACTTAGGTCCCTCTATACAGATACCACCAAGCGGATTTGGACGATCTGCAACAATGCACTCAACACATTTACCCGACTTCATTGCGGTTTCAAGTGCTTTCATTGTTTCCAGCAACGTACCAAGATATGTATAATACCGCACCCCCACGTCCTGTATATCGTATATAAGCACATCTAAGTTGCTTAGGATTTTATCCCACACAATTGGTGTTGTTCCGTATAAACTATAAATCTGCAATGTTTGGTTTTGATGGTGTTTAGAATTTGCTATTTTCACTCCGTCCTGTGCCGCACCCCACAACCCGTGCTCCGGTGAAAAAAGTGCGACCAAATTGGCACATTCGTTTAACAACGTTATATTCTGCGTCAAGTTTTCGTCAACACCAGTGTGATTCGTTAGCAGACCTACAGATTTACCGCTGAGCCATTCATGCTTATCTGTCAATAGTTGGGTGATACCGAGTTTTATCATCCGAAGACAATCCTATGAAATTGGTTGCGACATTCAATGATACCAGTCCGTTGTGCATCCGGATGTACCCGATTTGTTAACAAAATCGCAGCCAATCCTTTTTCAAAATCAATACGGATTGAAGTGCCAGTAAAGCCGGTATGGTACATTGATCCATCAGCAAGGATGTGCCAACCGATACTCCGTTGTTCGGACTCATTAGACGGTGTCTGTGGTGTGGCAAATGCCTTCACACATTCAGCGGACAAAAACGTTCCACCATCTTGAAGTATCATCTGACAAAAGGTGATAAGGTCTCTGGCATTAGAAAACAACCCCGCATTACCAGATACACTACCAAGATAATTTGCGTTTTCATCGTGTACCTCTCCGATGATAACCCCTTCTCGCCAGTTATGACCACGGTAATAACGACCGTGTTGTCCGGACTTTACCATTCTACGTTCAAAACTGTTTGAGTCCTCTGTCGCAGCACAGTTATCGTGCATCTGTGATGGTGGGGTGTATAGGGTGCGATTCATTCCAAGCGGCTTGAAGATTGTGTCATGTGCCAAAATGTCTAACGATTCTTCCATGACGGTTGAGATAAGTTTCCCCATTAGGATATACCCTAAACAACTGTAGGTCACCTTTTCACCGGGTGCAGCTTCAAGCTGCATACCACCCAAATGTTCTATTACATCTTCAGGAGAATCAGTTTCAATATAGAGCGGTTTCCATGCAGGTAAACCAGATGTATGTGTGAGAAGGTGACGACACGTTATGTTCGGTTGTTTGAATGCTGGTAGATATGTCTGTGCTGGTGCGTCTAATGTCAACTTTCCAGATGCTACTAATTGCATCGTAAGTGTGCCGATGACAATAGGTTTTGTCAAAGAAGCGAGGTCAAACAATGTGTCGTTTAGCATCGGTGCTTGCTTCGGTTTGATGATACGATTTCCAAATGCTGCATGGTATATAACCTTGTCTTCTTTGAGGATTGCGACAACAGCACCAGGGAATATCTGTTCAGTTATCTTTTCTTTAATGAGTGTTGAAATTGCTTGTACATCCATCACCCATAAGTCTATCTTATTTTATCCGCTGAGTCAATAGGTTTGTCCAGTGGCATTCAATTGTCGTAACTTGCTCTATCTAACGGGATTACTTCGTTATTAAACGCATATTTCTTTTGTTCTTGCCTTACCTACAGATGTTATGCTAAACTATAGCAAAATTGTTGATTTCGATTTAATCTCAATGGAAGTAGAATCGAGAACAGATGTCATCTGCTACAGACCCATCAAAAGTGTTATCAGAGATATTCACAACCGAAAAACCTTGGGGACGTTTTATTCAGTACGTGCTAAACCAACCGGTTACCGTCAAAATATTGGAAATCCGTGCAGGTGAACAGGTAAGTTATCAGTATCATCACCATCGGAGTGAGTTGTGGATACCGCTTGACGAAGGCGCGTGTATTCGGATTGAAGACAAGGTGTTGCATCCCAAGCCGATGGAACCAGTTTTCATTCCACAAGGTGCAAAGCATCAACTTATTGGCGAAGCACAAGATTATCGGATACTTGAGATCGCTTTTGGACACTTTGATGAGGAAGACATTGTTCGACTTGACGATAAATATGGAAGGGTTTAAAGAAAAAGGTTATTGAGTCTAAACTTGAGTTACTATGGTGTTAGAAAACCTTAACCCGATTTGACAATTGAGGAGACAACCATGAATCGCATGAAACACAATCCTCTTTGGATATGTGCTGTTCTACTGTTGTTTAACTTTACTATGTCAGGATTTGGACAGGGAGAAAAAGCAGATACACTCGTAGGACATTGGACATTTGAAAAGGGGGTTGAACTGGAAGATATAACGGGTAACTTTGTGGATATAGCACTCATGGGTGCTGAAATTGAGGATGGACAATTGAACATTGACCTTGGCAAATGGGCAATTGCAAGTGGGTATGACGGTCCAGATATTGAGGAAAAAACTTTGGTCTCGTGGGCAATCATGGATGACCTTGACGTTCAAAAAGGTTCAATATTAACCATAGACCGTCTTTCCGACCCTACATTTGATGGAATTGTATTTGGTGAACGCCAGAACCGACGTTGGATGGCAGGTAGTGGGTGGTTTCACCGCACCCAAGACCCTGAACCCGGTTTTGAGGAAAAGCAAACAGGAGTGTTGGTTATGATCGCAATTTCGTATGAAAACGATAATGGCACCGCTCGTGTGAGATTATACCGTAACGGAGACGAAATCGGAGACTACACATTTGGTCAATTTGTGTCTTTTGCTAACAACGATGCGGAGGCTATTTGGGGAAAACGTCACGGTGGTTTAGGGGGAGGTCCTGGTGACCTTGATGTACACATTGAAGATTCACGGATATATGCTGATGTCCTCAGTCAAGCAGACATAAAAAAATTGATACCAGATTCACTTGAAGTGGAAGCACACGGCAAAATTGCTACGACTTGGGCGAGGCTGAAGGATAAGTAGAAATATTTCATTGGAGGTAATTAGGGACGATATTAATGAATTCAATTACAAAACAGATAGAGTTAGGAAGCAATTCAGGTTTGAGACTGAAAATGCTTATCTGTGCGGAGACAGATGCACAAGATGCAGCTACATTGGTCGATGAACGTTTGAAAAATATACAGACGTTGTTTAATGAAGAGGTAGACGCGCCACTTTCTATATTAGAACAAAATCTACGTGCATGGACCCGTAGTCACCAACAAACAGAACATATTCAACAAGTGCTTGATCTATCTACTAAAGCGAGAAACGATTTTTCGGTTTTGGTAACAATCGGAATAGGCGGTTCCGATCTGAGTGCACGCGTGTTCCACGAAATCGCCAATCATCCATATCACAATCTTCTGACAACATCTGAACGGGGTGGTGCACCAGAGGTCTACTTTACAGGTGATACGTTCGACCCGCATAGACTTAAAGCATTACTTGATATGCTGAAGTCTCGAAACTTGCTGCACAAAACGCTTTTCAATGTTATTAGCAAATCGGGCAAAACAGGTGAAACCCTCGCAACGCTAATGATTATCCAGGAGAGACTGCAGCGGGAATTAGGGAACTGGCGAAACCAGATTGTCGCAACAACCGGCTTGGCTGACAAGAGTCTTCTTTACCAATTTCATCAAGAATCTCCTTTCTACGGAATACTCCCAGTGCCAGAAGGTGTCGGAGGTCGTTTTTCTGCTTTTTCTCCGGTCGGTTTATTCTTTTTGGCGATGACAGTAGGTATTGGTGAGACACCAGAGGATAGGATACAGGCTGCAGTTGAAGGTATACAACGTGCGGGCGAAAACTTTCAACAACCCTGTACACATCCCGACAATACCGCATATCACCTTGCACTATGGCTTGACTCTGTCGAAAAATATTACGGGGCAGGTAGCATTGTTTTCTATAATTATGCGGACAACAGTCGACTCGGTGAGTGGTTTGTTCAACTCTATACCGAATCTATACAAGAACGCGGAATAGGATCAAACGTTATTGCAGCGAAAGGTCCAACGAGTAATCATTCCATTCTCAACGGTATCCTTGCCGGTCCAAAAGATAAAGCAGTCCTTTTTATTCATTGGGAAGATCTTGGTGCAGATCTGACAATTCCCAGTGGAAATGAAGGCAGTAGTTTAGAGGCGTTTAAGGGACTTTCAATGAACGATAGTCAAACTGCCTCCTATCGTGGAACAGAGATGGATTTCACTGAAAAAGATATTCCAAATATCACCCTAACGCTACCAAGACGGGATATTAGCAATCTATGTCAATTGATGCGAACGCTTATGGATACGGTTGCGGTTAAAGGTAGGTTACAGGAACTCCACCTCACCGATGATGTGCAAATACTGGAAAAAGAGTTGACATACCATCAATCGGCTGTTGAGGGATATAAAAAGCGTACGGAACAAATAGCACGCGAAATGAAACGGGTTTAGTTATACCTGATATTTCTGTGTGCGTTGGAGACAATTCTTTGCACGTTCAACAGGAACTGGGCGTATGAGATATTCACAAAGAGTTATCAATAAATTATCCGCAATTCGCCTTCAAAACAAGATTTTCTTCACGTATAGCTTAGTGTTCCTACTAATGTTCGCTGTTATTTTTGGTATTGCAAGTATTCTGATTGACCGTACTTTTAGTGAACAACTGGACAAAGAGGTAGATGAGTTACAATCAAATATATCCAACAATTATACGTTGTTTGTTAATAAAATCCGAACCGAGGTCCAAGCAAAAGGTGAGGATAAGGATATTCGTACTGCCGTGCAAAGAGCACAAAGTGCCGGTAGTAGATATATTTATGTCCCCAATTTTGATGTTTTTGAATGTGGTAACACTGAGGGTATATTGGTTTTAAGTAATCGGAGAGATGAACAACGTTTTGGAGATAGAGTAATTGAGATTATTAACACCACAGCAGAACCGTCATACAAAAAAGGAAGAGGCACAATTCGTGAACGAGTCATCGAAAGTGGTGATGACCCACAACTGATGGTTGAAGTGACTCAGTGGTGGAATTGGGGATTTGTTACTGGAGGAAGATCCCTTCTAAAATGGTTAAGTGCTGAAATGTTAAGCCAACCATCTGAACATCCGATCTTTTTTGTAAAAAGACAAGATGAACAAGAGGAATGGATACCGTTAAATCGTATTGCATACCAAACACCGACTATAAAGATGGAGTGGGAGAAACAGAAGCAAGTACATCAGGAGGAAGGGAAACCAGTTGAGAAATTGGTGGTTACCTTGAGGGATTTACAAGAACCGGATGAAACAGAAACATTAGAGGAAGTGAAAAGTACACCTACTTTTACTGTGGTTCGGGCAGATATTTTGAGCACACCCTTTTCGGACACTCAAAAGTTGCCTTTTGTGGAATTAATTATCGCATATTCACACCAGTACCGTATTCAGTGGCAAGATCAGATGCGGATAATCTTGTTATGGAGCATCGGTGGTTGTGCAGTTTTAGTCTACTGTATCAGTTATCTTGTAAGTCGACGGATCACTCGTCCACTTGCCCAACTTCAGCAAGGCGTGAACGAGATCGGCGCGGGTAATCTTACTTATCAAATTGCCGTTCAATCTAAAGGAGAGGTCGGTGAACTCGCAGGCGGATTTAATCAGATGGCACTTGCATTGAAGCAGAGCCTGGAGGAGCATAAAGCAGCTGAAAGAATCGCTGTGTGGCGGGATGTCGCAAGACAACTTGCACATGAAGTCAAAAATCCCTTATTTCCAATTCGACTCTCTGTTGAGAACTTGCAAGCTGCAAAAGACCGACCAGAAATCTTTGAAAACATATTTGATGAGTGCACAGATACAATTATTGAAGAAGTCGACCGTATACGTGAATTAATAGATGAGTTCCACCAATATGCACGATTACCCGTTCCTGACCGACACCCGACTGATTTGAATGATATAGTAGACGCAGTTCTAAAATTGTATATGGAATTGTCCCAAGCACAAAACATTACAGTCGAAAAACAGACCAGTTCCTTACCGCTGCTCTCCTTAGACAGAGAACAGATGGAACGCGCAGTAGGAAATCTTGTCAAGAACGCCATTGAAGCCATGCCAGATGGTGGAACGCTTACGCTACGGACTTATGCTACATCTAATGATGGCAACCTTATCTCTCTTGAAGTTCAAGATAATGGACACGGTATGTCCGAAGAGACACGAAAACATCTATTTACACCAGACTATACCACAAAAGCTTATGGAACAGGACTCGGTATGGCAATTGTCCGACGAATTATCACCGTCCACGGCGGAGAAATAGCAGTAGAATCTGAAGAGAACGTCGGAACAACCATACGGATTACTTTTAACGAAGCCTCATACCTTACCGAGATGATACCTGTTCTGACAACACCTGAACCCATTAATTGAGTGCTATATGTTGGTGATTAAGAGATCTGTCAACAGGTAACATACGTAGAGGAAAAATATGAATACTATCCTTATTGTAGATGACGAAAAAAATATATTGAAAATGCTTTCACAAGGGTTAAGCATCAAGGGATACAAGACTTTAACTGCCGCGAGTGGAGAAAAAGCTATACAAATGTGTGCATCTCAGGACGTTGATCTCGTGTTGTTGGATATTATGATGGAAAACGGGATAGATGGCGTTGAGACACTGATAAAACTGCTTGAACAACAACCTAATCTCAGTGTAGTGATGATGTCCGCACAGCAAGATATTGAGATCGCTCTTAAAACACTGGAACTTGGGGCGAAACGGTATGTCACAAAACCGGTGAGTATGGATAAAATCTTATCCAATATTGAGCCGTTTTTAGAACTCTCTCGGTTAGCAAAAGAAAATGAAATTCTCAAGTCACAAATTGCCGATGAAGATGAGATGGTGGGTGAAAGTCCTGCTATTTCCAAGTTACGTGCAGAAATACGACAGGTCGCAGCAAGTAATCTTGGTGTGCTTATTTCTGGGGAAAATGGAACTGGTAAGCAGCTCGTAGCAAATGCAATTCATAGATATAGTAAACGTTCAGATAAACCTTTTATCCCATTAAACTGCGCAGCCCTACCCGAAGAACTTGTTGAAAGTGAACTTTTCGGGCATGAACGTGGGGCATTTACAGGGGCGGATTCTATGCGACAAGGACGGTTTGAACTTGCTGACGGAGGCACACTTTTTCTTGATGAAATCGGGGATATGACGTTAAAGGCACAGGCAAAAGTACTACGCGTGCTGGAATATGGTGAGGTAGAACGGCTTGGTAGCCAGCAGATTCGAAATGTTGATGTCCGAATCATCGCCGCGACTAATAAGGATCTCCCAGAAGAAATTGAACTAGGACAGTTCCGAACAGACCTATATTATCGTCTCAAGATTGTCCCTATTGAAGTGCCACCCCTACGTGAACGATTAGATGATTTACCCTTGTTAGTAAAATACTTTGCAGAACGGTTGCAAAAAAATATGGCTTCTACTCCGAAAACTTTTGCATCAGAAGCATATCCAGTTTTCCAATCTTACCACTGGCCCGGAAATATACGTGAACTAAAAAATATCGTTGAACGGCTGCTCATTATGGTCAACAGGGAAATCATTTTACCAACCGATGTTATTGAAATTTTACCTCTTGAAAGGGATCAAGCACAAACATTGGATACTGCTGCAGCCTATCAACCGAATACACCTTTGAGTAAAATGGTCGATTCAGCTGAAGCCGAATGCATATTTGCCGCATTAAAAGAAAATGATTGGAACATAAAGAAAACTGCCGAAGTGTTGGAAGTCGAGAGAAGTAATCTCTACAAAAAGATGAACAAGTATGAAATTACGCGTCCCGAAGCAAGTTAAAGGTAGTAGGCACGCGCCGCGTGCCGTAAATATATGACACGCATTCAACTTATTATACTGGTTGTTCTGATTATTATAATAGGCGCACTTTCTTATCCACCTTGGGCACAATATCGCAAAGTCAGCCAAGCAGATATAGATGTTGAAATACTCGCGGCAGCGATAAAAAAATACTATCGACACACACAGACCTATCCAACAAGTTTAGATCAGTTAGTAAACGATCCAGACGTAGACGGTTGGCGTGGCACCTATCTGCAAACCGTTCCCAAAACACCTTGGGGAGGAAACTATGTCCTGATGCCAAAGACCTATAAAGTCGGTATTGCAAAAGATCATCCGCGTGTACCAACAAAATATCGGTTAGGTGGAATTGCTGAAATCAGTAAGGTCTACCATGCTGATGCCAAACAAGGCGAAAAATATTGGTGGTAACCTGTGGACGAAATCTGGATATCTATCTTCATTTTCATCTTAGGTTTAGCAATCGGCAGTTTCCTCAATGTCTGTATCTACCGCATCCCCCGCTCAGACATGTCAATTTCCTCACCCCGTAGATCCTTCTGTCCTGACTGTAATCAAACCATAAAGTTTTACGACAATATCCCGCTTTTGAGTTACCTGCTTTTAAGAGGAAAATGTCGGTATTGCAAAGCAAAAATATCCATCCTATACCCGATAGTTGAACTTGGAACGGCGGTACTATTTCTCGTGGTATTTTATCGATTAGAGAAAACACTTGATCTTAATTTGATATATGCACTCATTTTTGTTACGCTGCTTATACCGATTGCTGTGATTGATGCGCAACATTACATTATTCCAAATGTTATAAGCCTCACAGGATTGGTCCTTGGGTTGGGAATTGTGTCTGCAATCGCTTATCAGCGCGGTAGCATTGACTATCTACGAACAGGACTTATTGGGTTTGTAGCAGGTGGACTGGTGATATGGTTAGTTGCGTTTATTGGGAGTGCAATTATGCGGAAAAAGGCGATGGGAATGGGGGATGTTAAACTCATGGCTATTATAGGTTTGTTTCTCGGTGTGTGGCAAGAACCTACTTGGTGGCAAAGCATTATAATGGTGATAGCGTTGTCTGCCTTCAGTGGTGCTGTTATTGGCACGCTGCTTATCGTAACTGGTAAGAAAAACCGCCAAAGTCCGATTCCTTATGGACCCTTCCTTGCTGGTGCTGCGGTGATTGTTATGCTGTGGGGAGATCCACTCTGGACGAGATACTTGCAACTCGCTGGCTGGAATTAGACGTTGTAGTGACACATTCTGTACGTAGGTCGGAGTGAGCAAAGCGAAGTCCGACACATAAGATTTCATCGGGTTTCTCATGTCGGACTTCGCTACGCTCACTCCGACCTACAAGATAATGATCCTTTGTCATTTAGAAATGGTATAATATTTCACACTAAAAGTCAAAGGGTTTTGCGGTGTCTACATCCCCGTGCTAAAGCAACGGGTCTTGACACCGAAGATATGATAAATCCACAACCCCTTCCAATATCCGCCATCACTTGTTATAATACTATCACTATGAAAAACGCAACAACCACAACTATAGTGAACTTTGAAATTATTGGGACACTTTGATAAATCTGCATCGGAAACATAACGGACAACAGAGGTTGTAGCACAAACTTTTAGTTTGTGCCGCTGAGACGCAAACTAAAAGTTTGCGC
>VYFM01000171.1 GCA_009842375.1 Candidatus Poribacteria bacterium
ATATAATGAGATATTTACTTATTGGAGGAATGGTTATCGTGGGACTGATGCAATCTATGCAAGTATGTGCTGATGAAGTGCCACCTGTATTTGAGAAGATTGACCCTTATTTGGCTACACCCGCACCTGGACATCTTTATGAAATACCTGTTGTCATAATGAGGTTTTTACCTACAGCAGATGGTGAAAATGTGGATGTTAGCAAAGCACCCGATTTTTACGACTTGGGTGAAATGTCCTTGAAGGAACTCAAGGCAAAGATTGATCTGTATGACAAACGAGTAAAGTTTATGCTTGAAGAGGGAACTTGTTTCAGGGGTTATAAGGATCCTTCTGCTGTTCCTTCCATTGGCTATCGGGTTGTTGAGTATATTACTGTATATGAACAAACTCCACAAGGAGCAGTTTCTACTCACCTGAAGGATGGAACACCCCTGTATTCTCCTGACTATCATAAGATATTTGAACGATTTGATATGGAGCATTATGTCAACAAATTAGGTGTCAAAGAGATTTGGATGTGGATGGGTGGTGTGAATTCTGATTTTCCGTGTTATGATCCTGCTTTGCATAAACCGGAAGATTTCAGAAACTGGTGGGAATCAAATATGTCAAGTCCGTTGACAGGTGATATTTCGAACAGCAACCGCGATAATACTGACCTGCCTATTTATAAATCCACATATACTGTGTATGGACAGAATTTCCGTCGTAGTCACGCCGAAGCGGTGCATAATCATGGTCATCAGTTAGAAGCGATATTAAGTCATGCGAACCATTTACAGTTCGGGAATACCGATCTCTTTTGGAAGAAGTTCGTTGGTCAAGATGAAGAAGGGGACTTTATTACAGGGCGCGCTGGGTGGACACACATGCCACCAAATACAACGAAACATTACGACTATACTGGGACGATGACACTCGTAGAAAGTGATATTGAAGATTGGACTCCTGATAATAGCGGTAAAAAGACATTGGTTAATGTTGATACTTACGGTAACCTGAAGTATGGATGGAAAGAACCTAATTCTGAGAAAATTGAACAACGAATTGAGTCTCAATGGTATATCTATTGGATGCAAAATATGCCTGGATATAATAACGGTATTCGATATGAGAAGCGTGAAATGACGAATTGGTGGTTATTCACGGCAGATTGGGATAAGGCGATTTCATCTGAGACGGGTCTTGTTTCCAATCCTAAGTGAATTACATTTGATTTTATAGTGGAAACCATAATTACTTGCACAATTGTAGCGTAACCTGTTAGGTTGCGTGCACTCTGCACAAACTGGAAAGTTTGTGCTACGGCACAGTCCAATAGGTCGGTTTAAGTCCTACAGACCAAAAGTGTGCATATATTTTTGGATTTCACTATAATTTGATGCATTAATCCTTTCGATTATTTGAGGTTACGGCACGCGGAGCGTGCCTACTACCGTGTTGGGTTTTTCACGTTCAACGTTACCATTAAATAGTTTGAAATACTGTTAGACACCTCGGCTTAATGGATGTTCTCGGTTTGCAATAGGGAATGGAACACGGCTGCCTGTTAGTTGGGATTCATAAGCACCTAAAATCATCTCCAAGGCGGCGACTGCATCTTCTGCAGCGGAAATGGGTTTTCGGTCATTTTCTATTGCGTCTATTAGATCAAGAATAGCGAGTTCGTTACCTTTGAAGAAGGGGGTTTGGTCGAGGTCAATCGCTTCCCACTCCTGCTGAGAATTTGATGGCACTAACACCGGATATGGATACACCATGAGTCTGTTTGCAACATCCCCACGAAGTGAGAAAGTGCCTTCACTACCGACGATCTCCATACCGTATCTTCCAGCACCAGCCTGATCTTTACGTGATTCGAAGAAACCTGAAACACCGTTCTTGAAGGCGAAGTAACTGTTTATACAATCACCTGCCACAGGACCGACAGGTTCAGTCGGTTCGTGGTCCCCGCCGTAAGCCACTTCTTTTCCGTCCTTTGTAACGTGGGATTGCATCCAGTCTACATCGCCAACGAAGAAGCGCATCATATTGAATAGGTGTGTTCCGAGGACAATCATATCCTCTCCACCACCACGTCTGTCCTGTTTGCCGCTGGCATGGATGGATTGGATTGTACCGATTTTCCCATCATCAAGCATCTGTTTGATTGTATGGGTTGCGGGGAGATATACTGCTTGGTGTGCAACTGCTACCTTCAATCCGTGTGCTTTTGCCGTTTCAACGATTTTATCTCCCTCTGTGAGTGAACCTGTCATCGGTTTTTCGCTATAGACAGAACATCCTGCCTCAAGACAGGCAGTTATCATTGCCAGATGTTCTGTTACCCATCGTGGACAGACACTCACGATGTCTAATTCCTCCTTCTCTAACATCTCGTGATAATCTGCGTAGTTGCGGATTGCTCCTGATTCTTCTACAGCCTTTTTTCTTCCTTCTTCATCAGGGTCGGATATGGCGATAAATTCTACGTTTTGTATGTCTTTGTAGCAGGTATGCAATCCGTGTCCGTAGTTTCCAGCCCCTGTATGACCGATTGCTGCTGCACGATATATCTTTTGGCTCATTATATGTCCTTTCTTTTAATTCTTAACTTTAGACTATTTGAAAGTGGAAGTATTGTCATACGATTTCTAAATGATTAAGGATCATTATCTTGTAGGTCTGAGCGAGCGAAGCGACCGCTGACATGGTTGTCAGAATCACGGATGACACGGATTTCACGGATAAACACGGAACGGTTGTCTTCGCCTCCCAATCCCCTTCAAAAATAAACACCAATCCCATGAAAACAACCTAATACCATTTCTAAATGATCATCTAACATTAAGATATGCTAAACATCTAACATTTAATAAAACTGTATATACATATTTCGCCTCGCTGGGGTTTGTCTCTGATTAAC
>VYFM01000642.1 GCA_009842375.1 Candidatus Poribacteria bacterium
GGGTGGAATACTCACAGTTGATATACGTGTCGGAGGTACTGATCTTCCAGTTACAATCTATTTGTACGATCACGACATTGAATTTCCGCCAAAACGTGGAGAACGATACGATAAATCAATTGCGAATGCAACAGATATTCTACCCAATGGAACAGCACAAATTACCTATCCTTTCTATCAAAGACAACATTTTCAGCTTGTAATTACTGGCGCAGAATTCGCAGAACACAAGGATTATATCAACGCATTTCAAGCAAGAATCTCTGTAGATCATTTTTTCACTTAATAGAGTGAATTCGTATTTCTCCTGACAGGAACAAGATATATCCTCACCCTAACACTTGAGTCAGGATTATTCAGTTTTAAGAATCACCAGTTTTTGTATATTACTAAGAGTTACTTTGTAGGTCGGTTAGAGCGATAGCGAAACCCGACAAAAACCGCACGTGTCGAGTTTCGATATCGATCTAACCGACCTACATTTATGTTATTGAATTGTGAAAATAACACAAGAAAAACCGAAAACTAAATAACCCTGTTACTCTACCAACTCAATCACCCCACAGCCAATACGGGAACCACCACCCGGTCTAGCCTGCACTGCATCCAACACTTCAAAAATCCACTCTATGAAGGCTGCATCGTTCCCTTGAAAATAACCTAACACCCATGCTGTCGTTCGATCATCCAAGAAATTCGTGAGAAGTAGGTTATAACCAACCATATCCGTAAGGTTTTCAATATCTATTCCAGATACAATATAGAGATGTGTTAAACGTTGTTGTATCTCCTGTTCAAACTCTTCAGGGGTACCAGTAGGAAAAGTTTGTTGGTATTGATTTATGAAAAAATCAACGTCTACAGGTAACCCTATAGAGATAAAGAATTCATGGTATGCAGCTAAACTTTTTGGTTCAATTTCCAAAAATGCTTGATGTTCTGGTGTGTCCTGAAGTGGAAGCATAGGCAAAATTGACGGATCTACCAAATCTTCAGGACTCACAAAACAGGTTAGCAATAGTTCCAGAGTGTCATGGCTATGTGGACTTACTGCTTGACCGGGTAGGTGATGATCCGCATTCAAATCAATTTGCTGACCAAGTACTGCAAGTGTGCAAACATGGGTTGTTTGTATCGTTTCCAAATCCGTTGGCATTTGCGTCACATTGTGGGTATGCATGCCAGTGTTGTGTGCGTGCGGATTTGTTTGGAATGTATCGCCTGTTTCGTGGATAAGTATCAGTTTGCCGAGAATACCAGTATTCGGATCCCTGCCAACTGACCAAAAAGGTGTAGTAAATTCTAATATACCTTTACCATCTTCACCTACCGGAATGTTCCCAATTTCACCGACACCGATAGGTGGGGTTTCAAGTGTTGCTTCTGCCACGGGTACACCGACTGAACCTGGTGAAACACCCATAGGATGCCAATGCGGTCCTACGTCAGGACAACTACCAAGGTGGAGATGTGTAGCGTGTAAACCCGGGGATGCATTCTGAATCTCAATCTTGACGTGAACTCCACTGTCTACTTCTGTGAATGTCGCTGCCCCAATCAAATCACTTTCATCTATTGCAGAGATAGTGGCAACTGCGACTTTATCAATAGGTTCTGTGGTTATTACCTCTGTCGGAATCCATTCACAACCGATAAAAAAACATGAGATAACAATGAAAACGACAAACGTATTGATCGCTTCATGTCCGATATTTCTAAACATATAATCCCTCTACCATAACGCAAAAGCGTATTGCCAACCAACCAAAAGTGTCCAACCTAATGTCATTTGTGGTCCGTCAAGATTCTCATAAACCGGCATCTGCAATTCAACAGCAAACCTTTGTCCCGCCAAAGGACCACCGATTCTATCGGGAACGATAAGATTCACACCAGCCGACACACTTCCGCGCGTACCACCGCGTAAGTCTGGATCCATAGTCGGTGCATGGAAATTAACATCGGATGTACCTGTTGGTGCTGCATGGTGATGATCTTCGTCTCCATGCTCCTCTGTACCGTGGTGATCATCTTCACCTTCGGGGTCAAATGCAGTATCGTGACCAGAAATGTTTCCCCAGTTTGCAAACGTGCCTTGAACAGAAATACTCAACCAGTCATTCAGTTTACGTGCACCCCATACCGTTGTTCCGATAGATGTGCCTAATTTATATCCTCGTTCATTTTCATTTAAGGGGAATGCAGCGCTTGCCTGCAATCCATACGACCAATTTCCTTGTGTAGCTGCAAAGGTTGCAGAAGGCAGTAGTTCATACGAACCTGACCCCAATTGCATTGGATAGGGCAGCACAACTTCCTCGGTTCCTCCGTGTGTTCCTTCTACGGCAATAGATCCAGTGGGAATAGAAACGCCAGCTTTAAGAATCAAGTCTAAGTGTTCTTTATTTAGGATGGGAATAAGTGTTGAAAGTCTTAAATCTCCAAGTCCACTACTCTCCACTTCCTGATGTCCCACTGCATGATCATGTCCACCAGTAGCGTGTTCATGCGCTCCTTCCATTTCCATGTTATTACGTCGATAACTCGTCATCACCATTAGTGTGACAACATCATGCGGTGCTAACATGGCACCAAACATGTGCGTCTGCATCTGCATCGCTGTAGGTACCAAAGCATAAGTTTTAAGTGCTTTTTCGGTTGAAATAACATCAGTTCCATCACGGAGTCCATTCATACTCATATACATGAAGCGATATGATAGCATCAACTCACCTGCTTTATGTGCGTGGTCCCCCATTACACCGAGCGGTGCGTGGCTATCTGGACGGGTTGGTTCCTTATTTTCACCATTCGCATAGACAGGCAATATATTGGCTAATATAAGTAAAACGCAGATACTGATGTAGATATAAATTTTGTGCATAGTCTCCACCTAAAAA
>VYFM01000405.1 GCA_009842375.1 Candidatus Poribacteria bacterium
TGCCAATTTGAAGGATTAGAATCTATTATTGTTTGTTATGTTTTCTATTCTCTGAACCACAGAAAACACAGAAAAAACCTCTTACTTCAGTGTCCTCCGCGTTTTCCGCGCTTTCCGAGATTCTGACAATAAGAAGTCCCCCCACACGTAATATATAGGAAGAACAAACAATCATTTTTTATCAGAACCATTCAATTGTCAGGTATATTTCTATAAATGCATTTTATATCAGACAGCGTGATCAGATTGCATAAAAGACCTGCATTAATTGTGATTTGCGTAGTATAATATCTAAAAAGTAAACGGAGATAGTATATGAAACTCGGATTTGTTAGTGCGATTTTACCAGACCAGACATTAGCGAAGGTAGTCAAATTTGCTGCAGATACAGGTTACGATTGCGTTGAACTGATGTGTTGGCCCAAAGGAAAAGCAGAACGACGTTATGCTGGTGTAACGCATATAGATATAGCAACACTTTCCGAGGCAGAAGTAGACACTATTCTGCAGTCTGTATCGGATGCGGGAATTACGATTAGTGGCTTAGGTTACTATCCAAATCCGCTAACTCCTAACGAAACAGAAGCGAATATCTATAGCGAACACCTGAAACAACTGATACTGGCAGCAAAACGCTTATCAGTAGACATCGTAAATACATTCATCGGTAGAGATCAGACACGCACAATAGATGACAATTGGCAACGGTTTAAACAGGTATGGAGACCACTCATCCAATTGGCTGACGACAACGGTATCCGAATCGGCATTGAGAATTGCCCCATGTTTTTCACTGAAGACGAATGGCCTGCAGGACAAAATCTTGCCTATAGTCCTGCGATTTGGGAACGAATGTTTGAGGAGATATCCTCCCCTAACTTTGGACTCAACTTTGACCCATCACATTTTATCTGGCTTCAGATGGATTATCTGAAACCGCTTGCCACTTTCGCTGATCGTATTTTCCATGTGCATGCCAAGGATGTGCGATTAGATAGAGCAAAATTGGACGAGGTCGGCATCCTCGCAACACCTTTGTCATATCATACACCGAAACTTCCAGGACTTGGAGATGTCAATTGGGGTCGTTTTTTCTCTGTCCTAAATGATACAGGTTATGATGGTGCAGTCTGTGTTGAGGTAGAAGATCGCGCTTATGAAGAGTCATTGGAATCGCGCCAGCGCGCCTTAAGACAGAGCCATATCTTCTTGAGACAGTTCATAGGATAATACCATGAATCAGTACGATTGGATAGAAAAAGAATGTGCGGAACTTGAGCAAACTGGCTTGCTGCGTCATCTCCGGACCTTGATGAGTCCACCAGATAATACGATCACAATTAATGGACAGTATGTTGTGAACCTTGGTTCAAACAATTATTTGGGTTTAAGCACACATCCCAAGGTTATGTCGGCAGCAGCATCTGCAGCAATGGTATATGGGGCAGGTGCAAGCGGTTCTCGCCTTATTTCTGGAAATAACACAACCTACGAAATTTTGGAAAACAACTTAGCGAAAATAAAAGGTACTGAAGCAGCACTCGTGTTTAGCTCAGGTTATGCCGCAAATATAAGTATAATTCCTGTGCTTGCAGGGGAAAACGACCTTATCTTAAGTGATGCTCTAAATCACGCAAGCATTATTGATGGATGCCGTCTCAGTCGTGCTACAAAAAAAGTCTACCGACACTGTGATGTTGAACACTTAAAGACATTATTAGCGGAGTCTTCTGAATATAAACGTAGACTCATCGTAACAGACGGTGTATTCAGTATGGATGGGGATATCGCACCTTTACACGATATTTACGAAGTTGCTACAACTTATGAAGCCATGCTGTTGGTAGACGATGCACACGGGTTCGGTATACTGGGAAAAAGTGGAAGAGGTACTGTGTCTCATTGCGGATTAGAAGGAAAAGATATTATACAGATGGGGACGCTCAGCAAAGCAGTAGGTGGGTTGGGCGGATATGTAACGGGAAGTAGGGCATTGATTGAATTACTTATCAACCGAGGGCGCGGTTTCATTTTCACCACAGGTCTTCCACCCGCAACATTATCAGCAGCCAATGCAGCACTCAATGTTATGCGTTCTTCATCAAAATTGCGGAAACGTCTATTTGAACATGCGGAAACAGTCAAAACAACGTTGACAAGGATAGGATATACGCTATTGCCGAGTCAGACCCAAATCATACCTGTGTTAATAGGTGAACCGCAACTCGCTACGGACATTACCGAGGCACTACTTGCAAATGATGTGTTTGCTCCTGCAATTCGTCCTCCCGCTGTGCCATCAGGGACAAGTCGTCTACGTGTTACCGTGATGGCAACACACACAGATAGAGATATAGGACATGCGTTAGATGGGTTTGCAAATGTGTTTAGTTCATTCTAATAGTTTATTCATCGTATCAAAGTTGACAAATAACATATTGAAATTAATGGCTATTTATGTGAAACTATGATAAACCCTAACTGAAAGAGACCTACCAAAATGAACTCAAAAGCACATGTAATTGACTTTGACAAGCAGAAACCCATTGACCGAGGAACGGGTGTACAAACGGTACCGTTAGCAGGTAAATGGCTCAATTCCACATCACTCACCAACGGCATAACAATGTTTGAACCCGGTGCAGCCATTGCACGCCACTACCATAACTGTGATGAATCCGTGACGATTCTTGAAGGTGAAGCAACCTGTGAAGTTGATGGTGATGTCTTTAATATGAACACCTACGACACAACTTTTGTTCCTGCTGGTATTCCACATCGGTTTTGGAATGAAAGTGATGCACCGATGAAAATTCTGTGGACTTACGCTTCTGTGGAAGTGACCCGCACATTTACGGAGACCGGTGAAACAGTTGGACATTTGTCCGCAGGTGACCAAGCGGTTGTCACCTAAATTAACGTGAGTTCCATCTTTGTATCATAAACTTTCAGTTTGCGCATTATAGGACACAATCTAACAGATTTTGCTACAAAATATCAGCAGATTCTATAAAATACACTTTTTGAGTTTCGTCCGAATTGAAATATGGAACTCACGTTAAATAGGAAAATCGCCAAAGGAGACATTAGACATGTCCGTACAATCCTATATTAAGGACAATCAAGATTTGTTGTGTAGCTTGCTACAGGAACTTGTCAAAATTCCAACCGTCAACCCACCCGGAGAGAATTATGCTGAGATTGTCGCACTACTTGAAGCACAGTGCAAAACGTTAGGAATGAAGACAAGAATTGTAAAGGTCCCAAAACGCCGTGCTGACCAAGTAATTTCAAACGCATCAAGCCACCCGCGATTGAACCTAATTGCACGCTGGGATGTTGGCGCAGAAAAAACCGTGCATTTCAACGCACACTACGATGTCGTCCCTGTTTCGGGTGAATGGCGTTTTGATGATCCATTCAGTGGAAAAATAGATGGGGAGTGGCTTTACGGACGTGGTTCGGATGATATGAAGGATGCAATCGCTGCACTGCTATTTGCAATTCAAGCTATACAGGAGAGTGATGTTGAACCCTTGTTTAACATTGAATGTTCCTTTACATGTGATGAGGAAACCGGTGGACAGTTAGGGGCAGGCTATATTGTCGAGAAAGGATTAGTCAACGCGAACTATGTTGTCAACTGTGAAGGTGGTTCAGAAATGAACATCGGCAATGGACACAACGGTGTACTTTGGCTGGAAATTGAGGTACAAGGAAAAGCAGCACACGGTTCTCAACCAGACAAAGGGATAAACGCATTTGAAAAAACCACAGAACTTGTATCAACCCTGCAACGAGTAAAACGGGATTTGAAGTTGCCTGATCGTGCATTTAAACTCCCAGATGGTGGTGAACGTTATCCAACAATAAACATTGGTGGCACATTCCGGGGCACTGAAGGAGATAAAGTCAACACTGTTCCAGCAAGATTAACATTCTCTATAGATAGACGAGTCACACCTAATGAAAAACTGGAGTTTGCAGAACTTGAACTACGAGAGGCGATTGCAGGCGCGTGTGAATACTATCCAGATTTGAATGTAGACGTGAAAGCAATCTTGCGAATTGAACCCTGTTTAACAGATCCTGATTCTCCTTTAGCACAAGACTTTGCTAATGCAGTGCGTACTGTACGATACAACCAACCGAAATTTAAGAGCACTGCAGGGTTTACGGATTTACACTATTTTGTAAATACAGGTCTACCGGGAATTGGGTACGGACCGAAGGGTGAGGGTGGACATGCGATAAATGAACGTGTCTATATTCCCGATTTAGTGAAAACTGCCGCCATTTATGCCACCTTTATGACACGCGCAGAACTTTAGTCAAGGAACCAATTCTATGCCAAATCCCAAACCTGCTCCTTTGAATTTCACCCCAAATGACCCTACAGGAGCAAAATGGGCATTGCCAGAAGGTGCTATTGCCAGATTGGGAAAAGGTTACCAAGACTATAGCAGTGATAGTGAGATAGCACTTTCTCCTGATAGCACATTTTTCGCGATCGGCACACGTATAGGAATATGGTGGTATAACGTATCTTCAATGTCTCCTATCGCCTTATGGGAAACGGAACGGGGGATGATCTCCGCAGTGGACATTTCACCTGACGGTAAACTAATTGCATTTTCCAATTGGGATGGCATTGTAAAAGTTAGAGACATTCAAAGTGGTGAATGTATATCACAAATAAATCGATCGGAAATTCATAAAACTAATGGACATATAACATTTTCACCAAACAGTCATTGGATTGCCATCGTAAATCGTGGAGGTGTTGTTGAAATATTAGATGTCCAAAGCGGTCAATGCATCACTCAAATTGAGCAAGAGTCGAATGAACAACAAACAAATTATATTTCCAAACTCCGATTTTCACCAGATGGTCAATACATTGCAGCTACAATAGGAAAGCAAATTTACCTGTGGAATCCAACGGCGGGTACAATAATTGCTAAGTTTACTGGAAGAATTATTGCTTTCTCTCCCGATAGTCGCTGGTTGGCGTATGAGAATTCATATAAAATACACAACCCCACATCTGTTCCCTTTGCAAGTGATGTTTCTGTATGGGATATCGTGTCAGGTGAACGCATCGCGCACTTTACCGAACATAAGGAATTGGTGAAGGTGATCAAGTTTTCACCGTGTGGTCAGTTCCTCGTATCAAGTGATACGAGTCGCGTCCTACATGTGTGGAATCTAAAAAAGAGGGCACTCAAAGAAACCCATGAGGACTATGGACGACCATTTTATTTACAAGATGGCACGCTACTTGCTACCGTTTTTACACGCGGAACTATTGAGGTGTGGGACGTAGAAGAGCGCGAAAAACTACAGACTTATGAATTACCTGTTGAAAGCATTGGTTATAAATGGTTTTCAAAATGTCCGGAGTTAGTGATTGCCCACGCATTATCTAACAAGTTGACAATCTCTGAAAAAACTCAGACATTTTCAACACTTCACGAACCAATCTGTTTTCCACGTAAGATCCAATTCATCGATGGAGAGGCACTTGCTCTGCGGGGAAATACACAAGATATCGTGTTATGGAATATTAAAAACAATCAGAAACAGAGAATTTCATATCAGAGTGAGTTTAATGAAAGTATTAGGTCTTTTACTGTTTTACCCGGAGGGGACATACTCGTTGTCAACTGGAGCTCCAATACCAACGTCTACAAGGTTATTAAGCTTAGTAATACAAAAGAGATGCCTATCGCTAAATTCACACCTACTACGCAGTTAGGGAATGACACCTTCACCTTTTCAGATGAATGTATTGCATTTGGAGGTAAAAGTGGGGTAATCTATCTCTGGGATCTCAGGCACAGCAAAGTACCAAGACAATTTATAGGACATACCGAACACGTCCAGTCGTTGGCATTTTCACCAGATGGAAAAAGATTAGTAAGTGGAGCAAGCGATAAATCTGTTCGTCTCTGGGACGTTGTCACAAGTGAAGAAATTACCACATTACCTTTGAATAAACCTTTCTTTCCAAAGGCATTGGCTTATTCTCCATGTGGAAAAGTGATTGCTGGAGGAATGATACGTGAAATTAATATCTGGTGTGCTGAAAAATTGCAACTGTTGATATCGATTCCGCATAATGAGGACAGTATTAGACCTTTTGCACTTGCCTTTTCACCATGTGGACGGTATCTGTCATCTGGCACTTGGTGGGACAAAGGAATGGAGAAAATGTCAATACGATTGTGGAATGTTGAAACTGGTGAGAACATACACACTTTTTGGGGACATACAACAGATATTGAAATACTAACGTTCTCACCTAATAGCAGCACTCTGGCAAGTGGCAGCTTTGATGGCACGGCACTACTTTGGGATTTGACAACTATTATAGATAGGTAAATATTCTGTTGGATAATAAAAGCACACCTACCAAACCAATGAACAAAAAATTCCAACGCAACATTGAAGATTTTACATGCGGAAATTGTGGAGTATTTGTGAAAGGAGATGGATACACCAATCACTGTTCAGAATGTCTTTGGAGCAGGCATGTAGACATTAATCCAGGGGATCGCGCTGAAACTTGCCAAGGTTTAATGGAACCAGTGGGATTTACAATGAAACAGGGAGATTATGTCCTAATTCACCGATGCACTGCATGTGGCATAACAAAGAACAATAAGACATCAAAAAACGATAATTTTGAAACCATACTGAGTTTACAAGGAGAATAACATGGCTAAAAAAGGAATAATCGCTATCACATCTATAGTCGTTGCTGTTATTGCAGCTGTCGTTCTTGGAATTCTGTTATATACGACTTCTGACGAACTAAAACAGACGCAAGCAGAACTATCCACTACTAAAACGACATTGCAAACAACTGAAACAGCAAAAACCGATTTGGAAAAAAAGTTAGCTGAAACAGAGAAGACGCTGAAAGAAACACAGGCAGAACTAAACCAGACGAAAGAGATTTTGGAAAATGCAAGTGAAGCCGCACGGAAAATTGCTGCTGAACGCAACAAACTCCAACAGGATAAGAGCAGTCTTGAACAAGAAAAAGAGAATCTAAGATCCAAACTCACAAAAATCGAGTCGGAGTTACAGCGGATTCGAGAGCAATCGCAACGATCAATTGCAGCTATCCAAGATAGATTTAAAGACACAGTCGGTGCAGTGCTTGATGAAGCAGGACGGTTGACGCTTGATGTCAAAGGGAAAATACTGTTCGAAACAGGTAGCGCAACCCTAAGTAAAGAGGGAAAAGAACTCCTTGATGCAATTGCAGAAGAAGTATTGCTAAACAAAGATTATGCGGATTATGCTATCCGTATTGAAGGGCATACGGACAATAACCCTATCGCGGGGGATGCCTTACGAAACTGGGATCTCTCTACAGATCGCTCTATCTCCGCAGTGAAGTATTTACAGGAAAATGCTGGTATTGATCCTAAACGTTTATCAGGAACAGGGTATGCGTTCTATCAACCGATAGATACAGAAGAAACAGCAGAAGCAAAGGCGAAAAACCGGCGAATTGAGATTGTCCTTGTACCACCACAGGATTTCTTACCAGAGCTGCTAAAATCGCTTCAAAATGCGATGGAATCTATTGAGGAAGAATAAAGGAAACATTCATATTCGCTATTCTTCTTCTTTTGTGGACGTACTTTTTGATCGGCTTGCGATTTTGCCTGCTTGTCGTGCAAGTCGCTTTGCAGCATCAATCTGTTCCATCAATTGTGCATTTGACCACGAGATTGAGACAAAATAACGAATATCATCCACTTTATTCAACGTCTCAACGCCGAGTGCTAACTGAAGTCCACCGTGTGCAGTATACCGCGCTCCAGTATTAACTCCTTCACCATCAAATTCCAAACTGAGTGCAATATCACCCCTTACAAAAGTTGGATCAAACACTTTACTCACACCAGCGAATATTCCAATTGGACGGTCTTCATACGCAAACCGGTGATTACCTATACCGATATGTCCTGATATCAGATGGATTCGTGGTAGATTAAATGTTTTGCTGATAACGAGATATGCGGAATTAGCATGATAGGTATTCCACTGTTGTATCACATTATCTCCAAGATTGTCAATGCCTATGGCTACATTCGGTAATTTCCCTGATTCATTTAACAGTCGTGCCTTTACGTGCCCTAAAAAAGAGCGCGAGGCATCATTATCCTGCGGTAAAATATGTGATCCACCTAATTCAATCCTATCGAACATCCCAAAGTTGACACGGAAAGCAACAGGATCCCGTTTGAAATGTGTTGTATTTTGGAAAGGAGCATATACACCTACTCCGAATATACCATGCTTTAGCACCTCACCAGTCGGAATATCCACCAAACCACTATCTAAGAATATCTCACTCTTAACCTGACCAGAAAATGTAACGGTTGCACCAAGAAGAGAGAAAAAAAGCAGATATTTAACCATTAGTGCTACTCCATATATTTTATACCATTCATTGTACCAATAATCACTCTATCCGCACGATTAACAAAAATCCCATTCTCAACGACACCAGGGATATTATTTAGCTGCAACTCAATTTTTTCAGGATCATCAATTCCATCAAAACGACAGTCTAAAATATAGTTGCCGTTATCTGTCATCAACGGGTTATGAATGCCACCGCGCAGTTCCGATTGTCCACACACTTTATCCACTACACGTTTTGTTGCTTCCCATCCAAACTGCACAATCTCCACAGGTAACGCGAATGATGTGCCGAGAACACGTGACACCTTGCTTTCATCAACTACAATCACAATTCGCTTTGACGCATTGGCGATAATCTTTTCTCTGACCAGTGCTGCACCACCACCCTTAATCAGATTAAGATGTTCATCTACTTCATCAGCACCATCAATTGTCAATTCTATTGTAGGATGTGCTGCAAGTGTGGACAGTGGAATGTCCTGTTCTTGTGCTATTTTCTCAGTACCTGACGATGTAGGGATTCCAATGATATTGAGACCATCACGTACCATCGTTCCGATTTTCAATAAAGCGTAGTAGACGGTAGAACCAGTGCCTAATCCAACAACCATACCCTCTTGAATTTCTTCTGTCGCTTTTTCTGCAGCGATCTTTTTTAAGTATTCTGTGTTCACAGTGTTATCCGGCTATTTTCGTGTATTGATTGTTCCGCAGCGAGACTAATTCGGATTGAAGAGAGCGCTACTTTGACATCTACATAAGATGGTTCCTGTACTTTAGATTCTTCAATTTCAGTTAACCACAACCCCTGTAACGTGGGTTTAGGTGTTTTTGGGATTTCCAAGTCTGTAACTTCCGTTAGAGTCGAACATTTCCAACCTTTTCCATCATCGCTCAATGTACCTTCTGTGAGAACATATCGCTCATGCTGTTCTGCAGCGTTAATAGCAACGCCGCCTGCCCAACTCCATTGTCCAATACCGCCACGCTTAAACCCAGTGGTTACACTGTTGACAAAACGGTCGTATTGTCCCATTTCGGTTAATCCTTCGTAGCAGACAGCACCTTCTACCCACGCAGCTTCTCCGAATAAATCAACAACAGGGTAAATATGGTAAATGAAGAAATGGGCAGGTATGCCTGATACAGGCAGATTGAAGAGTATCTCTGGTCGTGCCCCACGCCCCGGAGTCAAACGCACAAATGAACTGAACAGTAATTCACCCAATTCAGTCGCCTTTTGCTTGAGTACAGCGTGGGTATTGGATACTACCTCTGGATGTGAAACTCGGAGGACACGGTGTTGAGTTTTGGCAAGATGAAGGGCAGTTTCACCTTCCACAACATCGTTCGCAAGCGGGTATTCTACAAATACATGCTTATTTGCTTGTAACGCAGCAATGGCAATTTCACCGTGGCTGTTGTTATGTGTACAAACAACAATACCATCAATATCTTCACGTTCTACCAGATTTCTCCACTCACGGATGAATGTAGCGGACCATCTAGCAGCGAGTTGGTTCCCCGTTTTCTCGTTTCTGGATGAAATAGCAACCACTTCAGCTGTGTCAATAAGAGAAAATCGCTCAAGATGTTGTCGTGCCATTCCTCCTGAACCTACAATACCGATTTTAATATTGCTCATGCCCATCCTTGACTTTCGCCACCGACACGTGCTTTACTAATCTTTTCGTAGTAACCACTTTTCCGATATGCTGTCAGTGGGTGTGGATCTCGCCCCATCTCCAGACGAACTTGCTCAAGGAGTGGATTCACATCTGTTTCATACGCACGTTGGAGGATACTTTCTGCTTCAACAAGGTCTTCAGAATCTTGTGCATCAACCAACGCTTCACGATTGACTAACAGTGCTTTTGCATAAGCTTTTTGTAGGTTACATACCGATTGAATGCTCGCTTCAACCTTCGGTTTCAAATTATGACTTTGGTCAATCATATAGGCTATATCGGTTTCAGTATCAGGATCAAGTTCTGCATCAACCAGTTCAGTGTAGATTAAGAAGAGTTCTTGTGGGTTAATAGATCCCACCGTCAGATCATCATCTGCGTATTTTCTGCAATTGAAGTGAAACCCACCCAGTTTACCTTCATCAATTAGATATGCAACGATGAACTCAATATTGGTTCCTTGCGGGTGATGTCCAAGATCAACAAGTACTTGTGCTTTCGAACCAAGTTTCGTTGCCATCAAGTAAGCGGTTCCCCAATCCGCTAAATCAGTGTGATAAAATGCGGGTTCAAAGAACTTATATTCAATCAGCATTCGTGTGGCATCAGGGAGTGCATCATACACCTCACCTAACGCATCAGTCATCCACTGTTTACGTTTTCTAAAATTGGCTTGACCGGGAAAGTTAGTACCATCGGCAAACCACAAACTGAGTAAATCCGATCCTGTTTTCTCCATTATGTCAACACACTCTAACATGTGGTCAATCGCCATGCGCCGTATTTCCGCTTTCGGATTGCAGACACTTCCGAATTTATAGTCTTGGTCTTGAAAAACGTTGGGGTTTATTGCTCCGATACTGATGCCGACATCTGCAGCGTACTGTTTCAATGCTCCCCAATCGTCAGTCTTATCCCATGGAATGTGGAGGGCGACTGTTGGTGCAACACCTGTGAATTTATGCACTGTGGCTGCATCCTCTAAACGTTCTGCAGCATTCCGTGCTGCACCGGGTTGTTCAAACACACCAAATCGTGTGCCAGAATTACCGTAACCCCATGAGGGCGTTTCAATATGTTGTTGTTTGAGGTGTCCCTTAACTTCCTCTATCGGTATTCCCTGTTTCTCCAATGTCTCAGCTAACAGGTTATATGCTGGACTATTACTCATATATGTTGCTCCTGTTTTGCATTCTTAATTTGAAAATTATTATATCATATTTTGAGTTTTTAAGTAAAGATTGTCAAAATCCCCCAGGGTGTGTAAAGTATTTGGCAAAAGGTTCTCTCCTGCTCAGACATATCGTAGGGGCGGGGTTTCCCCGCCCCTACGATATTTTTATGGGCTGGATTACCGAATTATTTTTTTAATCTTCATAAAGTCTGTGCTACAACAACTACTGTACGGTATATAGTGAAATCCAAAAATATATGCACACTTTTGGTCTGTAGGACTTAAACCGAACTATTGGACTGTGCCGTAGCACAAACTTTCCAGTTTGTGCAGAGTGTACACAACCTAACAGGTTACGCTACAATTATGTGCAAGTAATTATAGTTTCCACTATATTCCAAATACGTTCATCAAATGAACAAGGATTACAAAAGAAATCGGGCAAGTATAGATGACGGATATTGATACATCCGACAACTATACCTGCCCAAAATGTTTAATATCAAAAACAACTCCTACCTATTGAAAAGGAAGGAACGAGATGAGATTAGTGCCCAGAGCAAATCTTCTGTGTCATCACGTCTCGTTTTTTCATCGTCAAGATAAACTGTAGCCGTTTCAAGTTCCACTTCCGTGGGAGGACGACTTAATGTCATGAGATACAACTCCTCAACTAATGCTGTTGGCTGCATCTTTTCCCCTGTCTTCGGTTCAAGAAGTTGCTTAATTGTCCTACTTTGTCTCAATTTACTGTTGACATAAGGTGAATTAATGATGTGAAGTGCCTGCGTGAGTGTAGGCTCAAGTAAAGGATCTAAGTTTCCTAAGAACTCCCTATCGGAACGTCCAAATAAACTGAGAAAACGTGAACTGACTGGGAGCGGTACTTCAATTGCACGCCAACCTACCGGATACCTGCCATATTTCTCGGATGTTCCTGTAACATCATTTAAGACATCAAGTAACACCTGTGCCATTAATGGACGTGGCATGAAGCGAGAGAAGAACCTATCATCTAACTCATTGGTTTCATTTGGTGCAGCAGAGAGCTGATATGTCCTGGAGTTTAGTATTAACTTAATTAAATGTTTGGCATCATATCCACTCCGGATTAATTCTTCTGCTAATGCTTCTAAGAGTCCTTCAACACTTGGTGGTGTTGTCGCGCGCATATCATCAACAGGGTCAACAATCCCTCTACCAAAGTAGTAACTCCACAAACGGTTGACAGTTGCCTTTGCAAAATACGGATTTGAATCTGAGGTAATCCAGTCAGAAAGATGTTGTATAGCATCTTCTCTATACGCTTCTGGCAACGTTGGTCCACCGAGGAATGTAGGTTGGGCAACCTGCCCACGATTCCCTTGGACTGACTGGTTAACAACCCTACCAGCAGGATTATTATAGACTACCAGTTCTTGATAGAGTCCACCCCCACGTGTGCCAACTTTACCAGTAAATGCAGCAAAGTTCCAATAATCATCAGTTGTCCATTCATCAAATGGATGTTTATGGCATCGCGCACAACTGAGACGGATTCCAAGGAACACTTGTGCAGTCGTTTCTGCTCTACCCGAAGGTTGACGTTCAATCCGATAGTAGTTAGTCGGACCGTGTTGATATGTGCTACCCGTAGCAGTCAATATATCGCCAACAAACTGGTCATAAGGTTTGTTTTCTTTAACGGAATCATGTATAAACTCATGAAAGAGTGTCGCACCTCTGTCCCCGTATTCTCCGTTTCCTAACCGTCTTGGATGGACACGTAACATATCCGCCACTTTTAATGTACGCAAATGAATCCAATTTGGATCTTCCATGAGGGCATCTATTAAACGTGAACGTTTCTCTGGATTTGAATCGGCAAGGAACTCCCTAACCTGATCGGTGCTGGGCAATTTTCCTACTGTATCCAAATAAACCCTACGTATGAATTCGGCATCTGTCGTAAGTTCAGATGGGCGCACGTTCAATTTTTTGAGTTTTGCAGCAACGAATTCATCTATAAAATTATTCGCCAATGTCTCTGGATAAGGTTTCCCATCATCCTCTCTTGGAACAGTAATAAAAGAAGAGGAAACAACCCCTAAGTATCTTGCCAAGATCGCAGTTCCACCCCAACGTGTACTTGTTACCAACCCAGATTCTGTTACAGCAGCAACAGGCTCATCTTTAGACTCGTAGACCGCTTGATCAGTGACATCTTCAACTGAACCATCTGTGAAAGTTGCAAGCACTTTTAGTTG
The DNA here is from genome assembly GCA_009842375.1 of Candidatus Poribacteria bacterium. GTDB lineage: Bacteria > Poribacteria > WGA-4E > WGA-4E > WGA-3G > MSPOR6. The sequence continues at coordinate 13,557 of VYFM01000405.1, forward strand.
AATGGTTTCGCCAACAGAATTAAATACATTTTCGCTTGGTTCAATCTCAAGTTTGTCCAAACGCGGTTCGTCAGCTGAGAAAGGAGCACCAGCAGAAATCCATGCCAAAATCGTTTCCGCTTCGTCTGAATTAACCTCAAATCTCATGCCACCCTCATGTGGAATCTGTCCTGTCGGTTTTAAGTAAAGCAGACTCTGTTCAGGTTCAAGCAAATTGATCCGTCTGCCTCGGTTATGAAGCACAATCGGTTCGTAATCACTTTCTGGGTTTAGTGTCAACAATGATAAATTTAATCCACCTTGTCCACCGAATTTACCATGACAGAGACCTGCGGAACATCCGTTTTTGTCAAGGATAGGTGCGATATCTTTAAGAAAAAGCGGCGCACCTTTGTTTGTTTCACTTTCGTTTTGTATTTCGCTATCTGTATTTCCCCAAACTGACGTTGTACCCAACATGTATGTAGATGCTACAATAGCACATACTATGAGGAAAGGAACTATACTGTTCCATCTTACGCTTTTCATCTCATGTCTCCTTCCTTAGTACTAAGGAATTTTTGGTGATGTTGTGTTTACCAACTTCAACGAAATAATACAATATCTCAGGAGTGTATGTCCATATACGATACTGTAGTTAAGGTCAATATTAAAAGCGTCTTAGGTTTACAATTCTTCCTACTTTTTATCGAACACTTCTGAAAAAACTTGATTCATATTTTCAACGAAATGGAATGCAAGTCCTTCTTGGATATCCTCTGGTATTTCAACAAAATCCTTTTGATTTCCTTGAGGGACAATAATCTTTTTGATACCTGCCTGTTTGGCTGCAAGAATTTTTTCCTTGACACCACCAATTGGCAGCACCCTACCTCTCAAAGTCAACTCCCCGGTCATTGCAACTTCAGGATTAATCCCTTTCTTTGTTGCGATAGATGCAAGTGCAGCAGCGATGGTAATGCCAGCAGAAGGACCATCCTTCGGAATAGCACCAGCAGGAACATGGATGTGGATATCATCCTGTAACGCGTGTGCATCAAATTTCAAAGATGACGCTTGGGATTTTATATAGGTTAATGCGGTTTGTGCTGACTCATGCATCACATTTCCTATCTGTCCAGTGATAAGAAGTTCTCCTTTGGCATCCTGTTTTTCTGAAGCAGTCGCCTCTACAAACAGTATTTCACCACCAGCAGGCGTGACAGACAGCCCCGTAGCCACACCTATATCCGCTGTCCTACCAGCAATTTCGGAATCAAACTTAGGAGGACCAAGGTAATTCGGTATATCCTTAACACCAATCTTATTACGGTCAGTTTTCCCTTCAGCAACACGACGCGCTGATTTACGACAGAGTGTACCCAGTTCACGTTCCAGATTCCGCACACCTGCTTCCCGTGTATATTCTTTGACGACTTTTTGAATCGCCGCATCAGAGATTCCTAACTGCTTCTTCGTAATACCGTTTTCTTTGAGCTGATGAGGTAATAGATACTGTTTGGCAATCTGTTTTTTCTCATTTGATGTATAACCCGGCAACTCAATTGTTTCCATTCTGTCGCGAAGTGGTGGAGGTATTGAGTGTGTCTGGTTCGCAGTTGTAATAAACATAATCTGCGACAGATCGAACGGAACATCTAAATAGTTATCGGTGAACGCATGATTCTGTTCAGGATCAAGCACTTCAAGTAGCGCAGCTGCAGGATCACCCCGAAAATCGGAACCGAGTTTGTCAATTTCATCAAGCATAAAGACAGGATTATTAGACTCCGCTTGTCGCACCCCTTTCACGATCCGCCCCGGCATAGAACCGATATAGGTACGCCGATGCCCACGGATTTCAGCCTCATCGTGCATACCCCCTAAAGATAAACGCACAAATTTCCTGCCGATAGCACGAGCAATCGATTTGCCGAGAGATGTTTTGCCCACCCCCGGAGGTCCTACAAAGCAAAATATAGGTCCCTTTATCTCAGATTTGAGTATACGGACAGCAAGATGTTCAACAATACGTTCTTTGACTTTCACTAAATTATAGTGATCCTCGTCAAGAATATCCATCGCTTTTGTAAGGTCAATGGAATCCTTTGTACTCTTCGACCACGGTAAATTGAGAAGCCAATCCAAATAATTCCTTGAAACAGTTGACTCCGGTGAAAATGACTGCATTTTGGATAGACGATTCAGTTCTTTCGTTGCGGCTTTTTTCGCTTTTTGCGGCAACTTCGCTTTTTTCAATCGCTCACGCATCTCCTCAATATCCGATGCTAAGTCATCCGCTTCACCAAGTTCAGTCTGTATTGCCTTGAGCTGTTCGCGTAGAAAATATTCACGTTGTCCCTTATTAATAACTGCTTGTGCATTGGATTGAATTTTACTTTCCAATTCATGGAGGTCCACCTCTTTAGCAAGTATATGAGTCAGTTTATTAAGCCGTTCAGCAACAGGCACTGTCTCAAGAATCTGCTGTTTTTCCTGCGGTTTTAGGTCTAAAACAGCGGCAATATAATCTGCTAACCGTCCAGGCTCATCTATACTCTTTGTCATTAATCCATGTTCTTCTTGATACCGTGAGGAAAGTTGTACAATCCGTTGAAACATTTCATCAATACTGCGTACAAGTGCTTCTAATTCCAAATTCCCCTCGCCGTTCTCTACGGTGTCATCCTCATCATCAATAATCTCTTCTTCTTCAATATCCTCTTCGTCCTGTAGGAGACGAACACGCGCCTTTAGGAACGGTTCTGTGTGGAGTATCTCCTCAATCTCAACCCGAGCCCGACCATTCGCGAGAAACAGCACATCCTCGTCATCTTTTTTCGCACGGAGGATATGAATTAAACTCCCAATTGGACGTAATTCATCCAACGTCATGTCCTTCACCGCACGCGGATCCGCATCAAGACTACGTCCTGAAGTCGTTTGGAAAATACAGAGGACGCGTTCGCCATTAAGCATCGCATCATCAACTGCATCCATCACTATCTTTCCTGACAACGCAACGTGATGCGGAGGAAAGGGGGGAACAGGTGGCATATAAGGAAAAATAACAAGATCGTCTACTGGAAGAATCGGTAAATCTACCGTCTCCAATTGTTCTTCATCATTCTCTTCCTCTTCAGAATTTTCCTGTTCGATAGTGTTTTGATTTTCCATTGCTATTTACTCTCCTTTCTAAATACACTCTGATTTTCATTATGCTGCTCAAATGTGTGTTGATTATATTTGATACGATACATTCTACTGTGAATTATTGATACTGTTGATCCAACCGCGTTCTCCTTTAATAATAACCTCTGTTTTTAGTGCAGCACAACGTTTTTGATATTCCCTCAAGGTCTCAATTGCGGTTTCTTCCAAATTTACATCAAGAGATTCCTTTGTAGTATCCTTAGTTTTGAGAAGACTCGGTTGAGGAAAGGATACCCCCGGTTTATCTGCAAGTATCGGTATCAATTCAATAGATTTTAATACACCCTCTGCATAAGACACTTTTGGAATAATTGTACGAGCATACTGTAATGAATATGTTTCGTAGATAAAGTCTGCAAGACTATAGATAATCGGTTTTCCTTCATAGAGTTCAATACCACCAAGCGTATGTAATTGTTGGCATAAAACCAAATCCGCACCCGCATCAATCAGTGCTTGTGCAAAAATACGTTGACGACCAATACTGGACTGTTGCGCGTTTTCATCAGATTCCTGTTTTCCCCAATGTAACCATACAATCACAATCTCAGCAGTATCGTTAATCTCCTTAACAGCACTTGTCATTTGACTAAATGCAGCAGAAGCGACAACATTCAAGGATGCCATATTGAACTCATTTCCGCGTAAATACGAAAGCAAGGCAACTTTTTTAGATTTGACGTCCAACCATACTGGTGCATTCGCCGCAGCAGGTGTAATTCCTGCACCCATTGGTTTGACGTTATACCATTCTAAATGGGTTAATGTATCTTCAAGTGCTTCAACACCAAAGTCCAAGATGTGTGGTGTTGCTAAGGAAACCGCATCAAATCCAGCATTGGCAAGGGCACGCGCAAGTTCAGGAACAGCACGGAAATGCAGTTTTGACCTTGGATCCGGTTCGCCCCTTTCTGAAATACTGGTGTTGAGTGATGCCGTTGCAACATCTGCAGATCGAATGACAGAGGCTGTACCTTCAAAAAATACTCCCGCACCGTGCTTTTCAATAGTTGGTGTCAAATTACTTCCTATTGTTATATCCCCTATCGCAATCACGGTAATCTCCTCAGTATCCGAGTGAGATTGTTGTAATGGGATACTAATTAGTATTAATAGAAGCGCAGAAATGAGGACGCGTATAGAATTTTCATTGTTCATTTTTTAGTTGTGTTCCAATTGCAATCAAAGCATCTGCCAAAACTTGTCGGTCTGTTTGTTTCGTGTTTTGGAGTACCTGTGTTTCGGTCCGAAGTCCGTCTATTTGTGCCTGAAAGTCTGTCGCAAATTCATTGATTAGCATTGATAACTTCTCAAGATCATTCTCACTACGACTAATTAGTTCGTCAATACGATTATCAACGCGCTGCACTATGCTGTCCGGTATATTTCCATACTGCGCTTTAACATCAGAGATTTCCTTCAACAACCTCGCTTCTACTTCAGCAATACTCTGTCGTGTAAATTCGATTTCTTGTGTTAATTTTTCAAACTTTTCATTGTAATTTCGGAATTCATCTCCAAATAAACTATCTCTAAGAAACGACTCTAAGTTTTGCGGTTGTGTCTGTTGTGATTCTGGTGTGTCATCAATTACAACTGGTTGCTGCGGTTCTTTCATTAACTATCTCCTTGGCAAATCTTAGTCCGTAACACAATGCTTCTATTATTTTCATTTAATCACACATATACTATGGATAATTATATAAATTCTCTGGTGTACCATTCTCTTTATCAACATCTATTGGCACTGTAGGTTCATCTGATGATTGCGTGCGATTCGCATTAAATTCACGGAGAATACAGTTCACAATTTCCTCACTATATGCTTCTGCAGAAACTTGTCGCTGATTTGCTTCCCATGCCATACGCGCGACTGCTTCAAAATATTCAGCGTGTTTATATGCCTCTAAAAGGTCATTGCCTCGAGAGAACGTGCCATGTCCGACCCAATAGAGAATGTGTCGCATCGGGTTTGCACCATTCTCAAATAATCGCAAACTTTCATAGGACAATTCCGGTATACCAGGGACACGTTCTTGTACAAACCCTATCCCACCAGACGGATCGTAAATAATCGGTGTCTCCGGTTCATATCCCTTCAAAAAACTATAAAAACGATCCGGGTGTCCATGTTCAGTCCGCGAGATTAGGTTCAAAAACTTCGGTTGTAAATGGACTAAGGCTTGAAATCCCTGTTTTTCTAATTGCTCAAAAATCAGAAGATAATGGAACATCTCACTTGTCGGCACACACCGACTTGACGCGTTATCTGAAGCAGTGTCATTATCTATCTCTGTTTGCGTTTGCGTGCCATAACGCATCCGATAATGCGTGCCATCCGGTTCTACTTCAATAACAGTGACATTCAACGCGGGGTGCTCTATACCTATCATGTCTAACCGAGACCCCGATTTGGTTAATAGCACATGTCTACCTGCCAAACCTTTGACAACAATTGCAGCTGGTAACGCATATCGTGGTGATTCGTCATAGTCAATAAGACACTTCGCATCAACTGTTTCTGACAATATCACCCCCATATTTCCTGCGGATGCCCAAAGATAGTCGTGCGCATGTGCATGTGCACCAACCCATCCCATTTGTCCGATACATGTACCCAATTCACTGTCAGGAGAAATTGGGTGGAGCCCGTGTTGATAACCTCTGGAACACCATTGTCGGTATCGGTAACTAAGAACTGGTGGCGGTGCTTGTTGTTGCGTCAGATAAGGATTGACTAATGTGAATTCCACTTGTCCCTTAAAAGTTTGTATTAAATTACAAAATCTTTACTTAAAATATATCATGTTTAAGATGATTTGGCAAGAAAAATCGTTTAATTGCGTATGTAAAGCGTGATGAATCAACCCACCCCGCATTGTAGGTGCGGGTCTCTAGGAATCATGCAGGATGTCACACGCGCATCCTGCCAAGGTATTCATACCCGGGGAATGCCATTTCGGCATTCTCCGGGTCGCTCCTACAGAGAAAGGTTTGTGTTGTTTTCATAAGATTAGGGTTATTTTTGAAAGGGGATTTGGGTGGAGAAAACAACCGTTCGGTGTTCATCCGTGAAATCTGCGTAATCCGTGATTCTGACAGAATATAAGAGACGTAATGAATTGCGCTGGGTGAATGCACATAAGGCATTCACATTAAACGCATTCTTTCCTTAAGTTGACACATAAGGGTAGGGAGAAGCGATACCTATATCTGTTAATTTACCGTTACATTGTTTATCAGGACGTGCTAAAAATTGTGACGTTTTCACACGTCACAGTGACGTTTTGCATCCAGTCTGGGAAAGGAAAGTGACGCGAATTTCATTTTTTTATTTTGCTCCTTTTTCGGTTTTGTCCTGTTCAATTCTGCCTACACAATTTGTTGGACATGGCAACGAAAAACGCAGATTATGCGAAACGCGAATCCAATAGAAAATTTTTGTGGCACAAAAACCACCTACTACAACCCTGTATATTTAAGATTATTCCTCCTCTTTGGACAACTAACTTGTGTAGTTGCTACAC
>VYFM01000340.1 GCA_009842375.1 Candidatus Poribacteria bacterium
ATATAGTGAAATCCTAAGGAGCTATTTAATGCAAATTTCAGAGAATAATAGGTATTTCTGGATTGCTGTCACACTTATTTTTGGCATCGTTTCAGTATTACCATTGACAACATACGCTGATTCACTAAAAGTGACAGTTCAGGATCAAAACGGTAGTGCAATACCGTCAGCCAAAGTCCTGATTGGCGGTGAGGAACAGACAACAGATGATAATGGTGCTGCAACATTTAGCGATGTGACCGGATCACAGTCAGTTGAAATTACAGCACTCGGTTTTGCAAGTAGTCGTGTAAATGTATCTGCAGGACAGACAGAACTAACAATTATGCTTGCCCCCATACAAACTGTTGAAACGGTAGTTGTGGTAGGTACACGGAGTATCGGAAGGCGTGCATTGCAAGCACCTGTTCCGATTGAAGTTGTAGAAAAAAAACAACTTAGTCTTACAGGGCAATCAGAAACGGGTCGCATACTACAAATGTTAGTACCCTCTTTCAATTTTTCCAGTTCATCAATCAGTGATGGAACGGATGCATTACGTCCTGCGACATTACGCGGTTTAGGTCCTGACCAAACATTAGTACTCGTCAACGGGAAACGACGCCATAAAAGCGCATTACTACATATCAATACATCAGTAGGTCGTGGAACAGCAGGAACTGATTTCAATGCGATTCCATCTTCAGCAATCAAGCGGATTGAGGTATTACGTGATGGAGCAGCAGCACAATACGGTTCCGATGCTATTGCTGGTGTCATCAACATTGTGTTGAAAGACGATGTTGATACAGGTGATGCAAACTTTTATTGGGGACAAACCTATGAAGGCGATGGTGATACTTGGATCGGTAATGCAAATTACGGAATGAAGGTAGGAGAGGACGGTTATATAAATCTGACAGCAGAATGGCGTGACAGATATCGTACCAACCGTGCTGGTCTTTCAGGTAATATACAATATGGCTTGCATGAGGCTGGTGATAATGAACCGATGGCGATCATCAATGGTGAGAAACAAGAAGGAATGAAGTTTGATTCTCGTGAATACACTTTTGACCGTCAAAACTTCCGCATCGGTGATGCAGATTCAACACAAAAAGTCGGATTTTACAACTTCGGTCTCCCAATTTTTGGTAATATGGAATTGTATTCATTTGGTGGATATTCCACACGACAGAATAACAGCGCAGGATTCTACCGTAGAGCCAACCAACCAGAACGGACTGATACCAATGTATATCCTGATGGTTTCTTACCGGAAATCAATACAGGTATAGAAGATGTCTCACTTGCATTGGGTGTGGATTGGACACACGAATCAACAGATCTCAATGTGGATGTAAGCGTCAATCATGGATTAAATACATTTGACTTTTTCATTTCTAACTCAATGAACGCGTCTTATGGGGCAGCAAGTCCTACCTCAGCAGATGCTGGTGGATTTGAACTTTCACAAACTGCGTTTAATTTAGATGTTACCTATCCACTTGAATATCAATCTTCCCTTATCAATTTGGCTGGTGGTGTTGAATTCCGTCGAGAAGGATACGGAATTAACGCAGGTGAACCTGTTTCTTGGATAAACGCAGGACTTGGGGCAGATGGTGCAGCTTCAGGAATACAGGTCTTTCCAGGTTTCCGTCCAAATCAAGAGACAGATGAAAATCGCACTAATATTGCCGGATACGCAGACTTTGAATCGTATCTGAGTGGTGAACCCGGTAGTGGACTTCTTGTCGGTGCAGCGATCCGCGGTGAACAGTATAGCGATTTCGGCACAACTGTTACTGGAAAAGCAACCGCCCGCTATGACCTAACATCACAATTTGCTTTACGCGCAGCGGGTAGCACAGGTTTCCGTGCTCCATCATTGCAACAACTCTATTTCAATAATATCAGTACGCAATTCAAGATTGACGCTGATGATATTGATGGTGACGGTGATACCGATGAACTGATTCCGCTTGAAGTAGGTACATTTCGTAATGACAGTGACGCTGCACGTGCACTCGGTATTCCTGAATTGAAAGAGGAAACTGCATTCAATGTATCAGGTGGTGTTGTACTGAAACCTGTTGAGAAATTGTGGGTCAGTGTTGATGGCTTCCTCATTCAGATTGACGACCGTATTGTCCTAAGTGGAAGTTTCAGTGCTGATAGTGTGCCAGAATTAGTTGAAGCAGGTGCAAACAGTGCGCAGGTCTTTACGAATGTTGCACAGACACGCACAACAGGTGTTGATATAGCAGCAGGTTATTTACACACATTTGACAACGAATCACTTCTGAATTTGAAAGCTGCTTTTACTTTTGCAGATACAGAAGTAATCGGAGATGTGGAAGCACCTGAAATTCTCATCGGTTTTGAAGACACGCTTTTCCCATCACAGGAACGTTCCATGATTGAAGAGTGGCAACCGAATACTCGTATTAACCTTAATGCGGATTACATTATTGGTGATCTTACAATTGGTGGAGCGTTGCGTTACTTCGGAACTTATACAGTGCAAGAAGGCAGTGGAGATGATCCTGCCCGCCAAGAGTATGGTGGAAAATGGTTAACTGACATTCAAACAAATTATCAGTTGAATGAAGGTCTTTCACTCACTATCGGTGCAAACAACCTGTTGGATCAAGTCCCTGATGAAAACGAGATTGGACAATCTCGTGGTGGCAAACTTGAAGACAGTGCAGGGACCGTCATTGTTGACTCCCCTGGTGTTTTCACCTATTCCAGAAGATCTGCCCCGTTTGGTTTCAACGGTGGACTGTATTACGCGAAACTTACTTATAAGTTCTAAACATCTTTTGTAAAAAGCGTTATTCGATCTATCAATGGACTGGATAACGCTTTTATATATTCTATTCGTTTTTGGG
>VYFM01000037.1 GCA_009842375.1 Candidatus Poribacteria bacterium
AGTGGTTACTTTGCCACCTTTTTACATGCAATGGGCAGAATCTAGGAGGCTGAATCTGATACGGGAAGTCAAACAACAATCCAGGCAGGTTCTCGGTGAACCATTGGAAAAAGTTCTATCAGAACTTAAAAACATTGAACTGCCTTCAACGGTTATTCTATATACTGGTAATACCAAAAGCCATCTTGAACCATGCGGATGTTACCAAGAACAATCGGGCGGTCTATCAAGACGGGCTTATGTAATAGAACGAATTCGAGAATGTGGATATCCAACAATTGTCGTTGATGCTGGAAATATTTTCGATGGGAAAGAGAAAATAGATGCACAAAGATGCCAAACCAATATCAAAGCTTTAGCAGAAATGGATTACTCAGCAGTAGCACTTAGTCACTCCGATCTCGCTTACGACGACAATTATCTTGTCCAGCAAAAGAACGTGGCTACATTCCCATTCTTAGCACCAGTTGAAGCACAAAAAGAAGTTACAGTCCCTTATGTCATCAAACAAGTTGGACATCACACCATAGCCTTTGTAGCAGGGATAGTATCTGAACAAGCTGCATCTGAATCAGATATAATTGTGTCTTTAGGTAATCCCAAAAAACTTGACCAGATTGATGTTGTCATTTTACCAGACAAAGTTAATACAATACAATCTGATACGAAAACGCTATATGTCGGTTCAAAATTTGAAGACAAGACGTTAGGAGTATTACTACTTTGGATAGATGCAAGCGGAAATTTGACAAATCATTACTCCACACACATTGCATTAACGGGTGAAGTAGGTGAATCGGAGTTAATCCGCAAAATGTTGACTGATTTTTACAAAAGTAATGTAAAAAAAAACAACAATCTTGGTCTACCTCTCTTTGCCGAACAAGCACTAGAAAAACAAAATAGCGAGTATATTTCAGCAGATACTTGCAAGTCATGCCACGAGCAAGAATATCTCCAATGGTCAGCGACACGCCATGCTTTTGCTTATCAAACTCTAATAAAAAAGGAACGTTACTTTGACCCAAATTGTGTCTCTTGTCATACCACTGGATTTGGCTACACGACAGGGTTCCAGATTAGCGATCAGAAATCAACACTCAAAGGTGTGCAATGTGAAACGTGCCACGGTCCCGGCAAGCAACACGCTGGCAATCCAAAGAAAACTAATATCCGTAGTGGCAAAGATACTTCACTCTGTTTACAGTGTCATGATGCAAAACATTCACCTGGATTTGCGAAGGTGGTAAAATTGCATACAAAGGATGTCGACCACAGCCGAGAACCAATGAACTTAGAAGAACTTTTAGAGTCTCGAATTGAGCGAATGGGAAAACCAACTCTGGAATTATTTGTGATGAGTTACTGCCCTTCTGGTATCAAAGCAGAAGAAAATATTATTCCTATTGTAAAGAAATTCAGGGGTGAAATAGATTTCGAACTTCGATTTATTGCACAAGAAAAGGATACAGTTTCTCATCGAGATATAACACCTTTTACTAGTCTACACGGTTACCCAGAAGTAGCAGAAAATATACGACAGCTACTGATTGCACAAGAATATCCAGAACAATATTTGGATTATATTTTATGTAGAGGGAAAAAGTTAAACAGAAGCTGGGAAGATTGCGCAAAGAAAAACGGTATTGATGTTAAAAATATTCAACGATTATTTGATACGCCTGAAGCAGAACAACTTTTCCGTGAAAACATCAAACGATCAGTAGAATTAGGTATCAAAGCATCACCAACAATTTTAGTGGATGGGCACAAATTTACAACAAATCAACTACTACGAGCAAGCGGAACACCTTGTCAATAAAATTGAAGAATAATAGGCGTATTTACAGCGTATTTCATAAATACTTGATCAACATCCGTAGACATGTGAGCAGCACGAACCCTAAATAGTTTTCAGCATGATATTCCCAACGCACGACCAAACGCCAAAAGTCTTCACACCAATTGAAAAAACGCTCCACTTTGAAACGATGCCGTAAACGCCGACCATCCTGTGTTGCGGATTTCGGACGGTTCTTTTTATGCGGTGCTACCATTTCAATGCCACGACACTTCAAAGAGGCATCTAAAGGGTCCGAGTCATAGACTTTGTCTCCTATTAACACCGCAGGGGGTTCGGATGTCCAACAAGCATCCAGTGCGGGTTCAACCAGGCGTACCTCATGACAGGAAGCATTGAAATCAAAACACTCACAGGTCCCCCTTGCTTTTCAGTAATCACTACCAGTTTTGCTCCTTTGCCACACTTCGTCCTTCCTAACACAAGTGTCCCTTTTTGATGCGACGAACTTCGCATCAATGCTACACTCACTCATATTCAGTTTACGGTCTTTCTCAAGTTTTTCTGTGATCATTATCAGCACTTTCTCAAGTGAACCATCCCTAGACCCTTTCTGAAAACGACGATGGCCCGTTTGATAAGGTGGATACTTTTTCGGTAAATCTCGCGAAGGCGCACCTGTCCGCAACACCCAAAGGATCCCGTCTAACACTTCGCGATCTCCACGCCAGGGTCTTCCTTTTTGTCCTGATGGAAGTTCAGGTAGCAACGGTTCCAAGATTTTCTATTCTTTGTCACTTGAATCTAAGTCAATCTTCTCCTTATTTGTAATGTCCACCCCAAAGTTTACCAGAGATGATTGTTCTTTACAAAACTTATCGATTCAATCAATCATTTATGAGATACGCTGTAGTGTTGCACACTTACTTTGTTTGAAATGATACTGTGAAAATACCATTTTACAGTTCATCTATAGGACTTCTACAACACCTTTTCCTCGTCTGTGATAAAGTATCGGTGGTATTGAGAAATCTCAGATTCATTTATATTATGCACCTTTTCCAATTTCGTAC
>VYFM01000061.1 GCA_009842375.1 Candidatus Poribacteria bacterium
GTATTAGATAACCAACCCCATTCTCCAGTTGGATTGATTTCGATGAAGTAAATTCCGTCAGAGGTTTCAATTAAATCGATTGCGGCGAAGTCTAATCCAAGTTCTTTTATGAGCTGGTGACATGATTTTGTTGTTTCTTCATCCAGAACAATATCTTCGTATTCCAGGATTTCCTTAGGAATAATGCGCCAATCACCAGGAATTCCACTTCCTTTAGACAATATGCGTACAGAAAAAATATCATCTCCGACTACAGTAACCCGCAAGTCGATCTTGTCTTTCAGGGCCGTTTGCGCCAGTAATGGAGCAGTGCTTACTTCTTCCTCAGTCAGTTCCAGACTAGATAAAATCGTAGTATAGGTAAATAGACAGTCATCTCCGTCCCTTAAGAGTACTGTATCCAAGGATTTGATCACGAGGGATTCTGGAAAATTGTTTTGGATCTGAATAGCATCATTGGTTGCTAGTGTTTTCGGTACCTTGAATCCGCACTTCGAAGCGGCGAAAAGCTGATATGGTTTTGATTCTGCGAGATATGTCGCAGTTGGGTTATTCATCCACCTCGCATGTTTGAATACGCAAAGAGAACGAAGAAATGCCATCCATTGTGATCTTTCAAGTTGATCCTCTGGTGGAATTGGAGTGCCGGGAGTGTTCCTTAAAAACACGGGCTGGCGGAAAAAAACTGAATCTAAACTCAAATCCACCCGGTGGTTTCCTGCAGGGCCATCAATAGTGAGTTCGGGAACAGTTGGGTCTAGTGTAAGTCGGTGTTGTGAGAGTTGTTCGCGATTTAGTCGTAGATATGACACTCCAATCTTTTTTAGCTCTAAAGAGACCAGGTCGGACGAGAAATCATATAGTCCCGATAGGACAAGAACTCGGGGATTCATTCTCCTTTCTGATCTTCACCGGTTTCCTGGTCACACTTTTTTGAATTGCAACCACCATGTAAGAATTCTCTAGTGGTAACCAACGGTGTATGCTCAGTAATCCAGAATCCCAACACAGAATCGTAGTGAATACCGTGCGGCAGCTCTGGTACTGCAAAATACGGTCGACGGGTAGAGGTTTTCAATAGTATGTGATGCATAATTTCTATTCTTTGTAGATTGTTCAAGGAAGTTCTGTATTGTTGCATGAACTCCCCGGAGCGTAGAGCAATTCACGCGACTGACATGCGTCTTTGATAATGCTTTCCAACTCATTGCTCCGTCCATGAGTGACCATTTCATCACGCTTCAGCGTCGCAAGCAGGTAGACACCATTATAGATTCGTTCGACTTGGGCGGAGATTTTGGTCAGTGAAGATTGAAAATTCCCGGCAGGGGCTTTGGACACTTTCCCTGTCGAAAAGCCAATTGAGGCATGGCGAACCAGTTCGGCGGCTGCCATGCCACGTTCCTTGGCTACTCCCTCAATCAGATTCCATTCGGAATCGGAAAATCGGATGGAGCGCGGCACGCGCCGTTCAGACAAATTCACGCCGGTATTTCCATTTCCGGATTCACCGGATTCGAATTCAGAGGGATCGTTTTCAATATTTTTGGCCATGTTTTTCTGCTTTGGTTAACTGGACTGGAAGGTGGTATGTGAAATTTGTCTGAATAAATCCGGATGGAAACCATCCTCGTCATTCCCGTTGTTGGACAGGAACCATTTTCGAAGAGTCGATTTTATCAATTCTGGACGTATTCTCATGGCATACAAGCCGTAATCTCAAGATTAAATTTAGCTTAAATCCTAGGTCCACCGAGTATGCCGCCAGAATACGAGAAGTGAAAATATCCTTTTAATTCAGTGGAGTCCGGTCGTATTCCGCGCTGACGTCAAATGTATACACTCGGCCCAACAACACGGAGGCGGTCACTGACGATGCCAGCGCAATCAGGGCTGGGCAAACGTACGTTTGAAACACCCTGCACCCCAGGTGCGTGGGGTGTGAGAGAAAACGCCGCCGGGCGTCGAAAGAGGAATCCTGTTTCCTGTTCACACCGTCCGGCCTGAAAGGCCGGTGCCGCAAGGGACTGGAGCCTTCGCGGCGATTGAGCGAGACGGCCGCGCCGCGATCACCGAGCGTGTTCCGCGCTGCCGTTCGCCAGCGAAGGTAACAGAACGGTTCCGGCAATGGAAGCGCGGGGAGCCGCGCATCACACATCGCGCAGCGGAGCTGGTGGACTGTGATCGAAGTTACCGCGACGCAGCGGTCGCGTCTCACATGTTCCATGATGCAGTTGGGGATCATGCACAAGTTACCGCAGCGCAGGGTGCAAGGAAGAAGGTGCAGTGAATCCGGGCGGTGTGTTCCGTGCTCATCCGTTGCCGCGGTCGCGGGAGTGGATCGGTTACATGTTCCCGCCGCGTCAGCCGCAGGGATGGATTGTGCGGCTGTCCCGGCACGGAACCGGACAGGGGCCGGAACACCAAGTCCGTTCCCGGTGCGGGGGTCGTTGCCGGAAGTTTCCGGCGCAGGTGCCGGCAGAAGTCTGGACAGAAGTGCTGGCCGCAGTGCCACCTGGTTCCGATGTCGTGATGTAGTGATCATGGTGGAAGTTCGAATCGGTTGAATGGAGAAGGGATGAGCCACACGGCGGAGCGTGCGGAGAATGAACGGGCCGCGCCGCCGGAGGAGGCGACGCGACCCGGTGCCGATGTCTCAGTTGCACCGGTGTACCGGTATGCCGATGCTCTCGGCCTTGTCGCCGAGGTTCGCGGTGATGCCGGAGCCCGGGAAGAGGATCAATCCCTTCGGCAGGAGATTCAGCAGGTCGTCGTTCCTCCTGAACGGCGCGGCCTTCCCGTGAGTGTTCCAATCGGGCCGGCACACCACCTGGTGGACGCCGCGGGCCTCGGCCCAGCGCGCCGCGA
>VYFM01000184.1 GCA_009842375.1 Candidatus Poribacteria bacterium
ATCTAACGGTTCAATCAGATGTATTTTTTATACGATGTACCCCAATATCTTACACGCAAAATTGCACTTTAATTCATCTTTTGTACAACACGGAATCTGATGTGCAGCTGGTGCGCGAATGTATAGATAGTATGTATCCAGATAGGGATTCACTCGCTTCGTTTTACAAAAAACTGAATGAAAACAAGAACAACGATTTTACAAGCCTTGGCAAATTAAATGATATACTTGAGGATTATTCTGTTGAAGAGATAGACACGCGATTAACCATATTCGAAGAATTAGGTTTTATCCAAAGAAAATCAGACAATGAAAGCCAATATATAAAGCTAATTCAAAACGAAAAACGAGATTTGAATACGTCAAAAACCTATCAGAGATGTGAATGGTTAAAACTGGAAAGTCAGGATTTTATGAATTTCCAACTTGAGAGAAACTGCCAGCAAATTTGGGAGCGCATAAAAGATGAGTGTGGAATCCCTAATCAATAAAATTCAGGAGAACATTCCTGAGGAAGAAACCGATTTTGATTTTCTCAGAATGTGTTACAGTTTTGCTGAGAACGCACATAGGAAACAGCTGCGAAAATCCGGTGACCCTTATTTTATGCATTGTGTTAGGACAGCAGAAATACTGGCACAACTGCAATTAGATATGGATACAATCTGTGCAGGCTTGATGCACGATGTATTAGAGGATACTGGCATTACACGCGATGAAATGAAGCAAAAGTTTGGCAATAACATCGCTAATTTAGTTGAAGGTGTGACAAAAATTGGGAGGTACAAATTCAGTGGTGGTCATCGAAAACGACAAGCTGAAACATACAGAAAGTTGTTATTAGCCACCGCTGAAGATATGCGAGTTATCCTAATTAAACTTGCAGACCGACTCCACAATATGGAGACCCTTGATTATTTATCCACAGAACAACAACAACGGATTTCTAAAGAAACTTTGGAAATCTACGCTCCTATCGCCCACCGACTTGGTATATGGTCAATGATGAGTCGTTTAGAAGACTTATCATTCAAATACCTCTTTCCTGAATCATATCGAGAAATCGCTGATCTACTCAACGAAAAGCTTGAAGAACGACAAGCATACTGCAAAAAAATGGAAGCCATCATACAGGCTGAGTTTAAGAAGCATGGTATCAGAGCAGTCGTTAGAGGTAGAACTAAACATATTTATAGTATCTACCAGAAAATGCATCAGAAAGGCACTCCATTCAAAGATATATGTGATTTAGTTGGACTACGTGTACTTGTTGAAGATGATTGGAGTTGCTACAATGCACTTGGAGTATTACATCTACGCTGGAGTTATCTACCTGATCGTGTGCGCGATTGGATTGGACAACCAAAAAAGAATGGATACCAATCTCTCCATACCACTATTTTAGATGATGGTAAACCGATTGAGATTCAGATTAGAAGCAATGAGATGCATCAGGTTGCAGAAAACGGTATTGCAGCACATTGGAGTTATAAGGAAGGCGTTCCAACGACGAAAGAAGCACTGTCTATTTATGCGAATTACAAAGAGATGCTTGATGATATTCAGGATACACCTGATGTTCCAGGTAGATTCATTGAATCTATGAAATTGGAACTATTTCAGGATGAAGTTTACGTATTTACCCCGAAAGGTGATATACATGCTCTACCTGTAGGTTCAACTGCGATTGACTTTGCATACAAAATCCATACCGACATTGGTAATACATGTTGTGGTGCAGAAGTTAACAATGTTCTGACACCTATACGAGAACCCCTCCAGAACGGTGACCGTGTGCGTATTTTAACCAACCCCAAAAGCACACCAAGTAGAGGATGGTTACGTATAGTGAAAACAGCAAACGCACGGAGCAAAATACGACACTGGTTCCGTGATAAAGACAGAGCGGATGCCCTTGAACTGGGTAAGACATTCCTTAAGGCGGAACTTCAACTTTCCTATTTGAATGCAAGTGATTATTTGAAATCACCGAAACTTCTTGAAATAGCTAAACAGCTCGGTCTTGACAGTGTTGACGAACTTTTTATTAGAATCGGGAATGGGAACGAATCCGCTACACAGATCGTAAACCGATTGAAACCAGAAAAAGTCAAAGTTGAGCAGGAAAAACCGAAACCTGAACGCACAGATTCTGCAATACAACTTGAAAATGGAATTGACTTAGGTATGGTCCGGATGATGAAATGTTGTAATCCTATACCTGGTGATAACATTGTAGGATATTTGACACGTGGACGTGGTGTTTCCGTACATAGGACCGGTTGTGCGCGATTACTTGATGAACCGGAAAGATTCGTTGCCTTGAATATGACCGCAGAAGAAGGCGTTATCTATCCCGCACAAATATTTGTTGAATGCCATGACAAACCTGGGATGCTCGGAGAGATAACAACTGCTATAGCCAGATTCCAAGTCAATATTCGAGAGGGAAATTTCAAGGCTTCAACGGTTACAAGAATAGACGATACTGCTGCTGATTATTTCACATTGGATGTAACAGGGATAGAACAATTGAGGGAAGTAATGGAGGCTATCAGAGGATTGAAAGGGGTTGAGAGAGTCGTCCGAAAAATGTAAGTTTTACACCACGGACGACATACCTGAAATGACTTTATTAACTTTTCCGTTACGGATACACGATGTGCAAACACGAATTCGTCTTGGACCGTCTTCTGTCATTGTTCTAACACGTTGAAGATTTGGCAGCCAACGACGTTTTGTATGACGGAATGATGGGCTAATTTTATTACCTGTCCTCGGTTTCTTACCACATAGGGTACACATACGAGCCATAATTAACACCTCCTTAAATACGAATAGATTGGATGTTCAGTCTTAACTTATTAC
>VYFM01000694.1 GCA_009842375.1 Candidatus Poribacteria bacterium
AACTTATGTTTAACTGATAGGTTTTTTGGTCTGTTTCTCATGATATTAACTCGTTTGCTTTTCTATCGGAGGTAATTATGTCAAAAATTCTCGTGCTATCTGGGGAAAACCATCGCTTTAATGCAAGTGCAAGTGTCATTCACAGTTTTCTTGATGAAGATGCGGAAATATCTGCCACGTTAACTGACGATAAAGACATCTTAGCGTCCAAAGAGTTAGATAACTACGATGTGTGTGTCTTTGGTACAGGTTTTACACGTTCGGAACGTCAGGAAGATGGCACATCCAAACGTGTTCCAGATTTGACCGCTGCTCAAGAAGACGGTCTATTTCAGTTCGTGGAGGGTGGCAAAGGATTAGTCGGTATTCATGGTACTGCATGGTGGATTGGTGGGCGCGCCGTTGACCTGTTAGGTGGACACTCCAACTGGCATCCACCGGGTTCAACGTTTACTGTGCATATTGAAGACACAGAACACCCCACTACCCAAGGCGTTTCCGACTTTGACGTTGAGGATGAAATTTACGTCTCTGCACACGATCCACACATCCATGTATTAGCAACTGCGGAATGGTTTGGTAAAGCGCACCCTATGGCGTGGGTTAAGTCTTACGGATCGGGTAAAGTGTTTTATACCACTTTGGGACATGGACCGGGTACTTTTGAACGTGTAGGTATGCAAAAGTTCCTTACAAACGCGGTCAGATGGACAGCGACATCTTAAATTGGAAGATGCACACCCTAAAGATTAAATCCATAGAAACAGAAATCGTCCCTGTCAACCACCGTGGAAATTGGCTGTTCGTGAAGTTGCACGCTGAAGATGGCACGATCGGCATCGGTGAGGCATCTCACGGTAGAGACGACGAAGGTGTTAAACACCAGATTGAAACTTTGAAACCCAGACTCATTGGGTGGAATGTTTTTGAACTGGAGAACTTCCGTAGTCGTTTCTTCCGCGACAGTGAAGGACACACCTTTCATACTGTCCTTAGCAGTATTGAACATGCGATGTGGGACTTAGTAGGGAAGACGTTAGATATTCCGATATATCAACTATTGGGTGGCAAGTGTCGAAATCGTATTCGTCTTTACGCGAATATAAATCGTGCGACAGTAGATCGGAGTTCACAAGGTTTCGCAAAGAATGCTGAACAGGCAGTTGCCGAAGGATTTACAGCGATTAAATGTGCACCATTTGATGGTGTTTCTGTTTCGAATATATCAGAAAACACCCTTACACCTACTATCCGTGAAGGTATTGATCGGATCCGTGCTATCCGAACTGCGATTGGTCCTGAGATTGATCTGTTAGTAGATTGTCACAGTCGATTTAATCCGGGACTTATTATTCAAACTTCAAAAGCATTGGACGATTTGAACCTATTCTGGATTGAAGATCCTGTGCCGTTGAATGATCTTGACGCTGTCGCACATGTAAGTCAATCTACATCTATGCCGATTGCAACAGGGGAACGTTTACGAACTCTGACCGAATTCGATAGGCTGCTAAGGTCTGGACACGTAGACTATATTCTACCAGATGTTAAACATGTCGGAGGATTGTTAGGATTGAAGAAAATAGCAATCCTTGCTGAAACAACAAACGTTAAAGTAACGCCTCATAATCCGAGTGGTCCTGTTGCGACAGCGGCGAGTGTGCAATGTATGGCAAGTGTTCCAAATTTTGGAATCCTCGAGTTTGCTTGGGGTGAGGTGGATTGGCGTAGTAAGCTTATTGAACCACCTGAAGCAATTACTGACGGTTTTATTGAACTTTCTACGCGGTCAGGATTGGGTATATCTCTCAAATCTTTGTAGTCAAGAACAATGTTAGGAGACAGATTCAAGTCATAGCACCCACAACCTAAAGGTTGGGGCTTGTGCTTCGTAGCAGTTCGCCTTATTGCTAAGGTCTTACGTCTGCTCCACAGTGGGGGCTAAGCAACCCACTTGCCCGAAGGCAACTATTTTTATAGAGAGTGCGTTTGTCGGATTAGCGTTTTTACTTGCTACATCCCTATCACTCGTGTTAGATTGCTGAGAAGGCTTAAGCAGTATTGAATTGCAAGGCTTTTACCTGATTGTTTCACTGCTAAGTTGTCTAACGCAACATCAATCAGAACCAATGCCGACTGCTACGGAGATGTTATCAAGTTTGACATATATTGTCAAGCAAAAAAGGAGCGGGCATTCCTCCCCGTGCTAAAGCAGCGGGGTCTCCTGCCCGAAGAATGATGAAACTACTAACACTTTTAAATATTTTTCTAATAGTATGTTTGTTCGGATGTCTTGGCAGTCAACAAACTCCAACACAATCCACCGAGATAAGCACGTCGTCTAATGATGGAGATGCATCAAGCACCCTTGCAATGATTGAACTTTCATCACCGAAAACAACCTATTCTACCCAAGAACCAATTCCGCTTGAACTTACCACCACAAACGGTAAGTTTGATCTGCTCGTGCCAATTTCCAGTGTCGCAATGCAAAGGGCATTCAGACAACTTACAGTCACAGACAGCAATGGTCAGGTTGTTATGATCAAAAAACAAATTCCGCTTAGTAACACCATGAAAACGCTCTATAAAACTGGAAAATCTGTTCGGTGTGTCCAAGGGTTAGATATGAAGGCGGGAACAATGCATACATCTCAATTGGAAAACCTGCAGACACATTATAGACTTGAACCCGGTAGCTATACAGTCCAAGTAAAGCTTGAATTAGAGGTATACCGTGAATTCATGCAGGATCAGCATCCTGAAATAATTGAATTACAACGAGAGATCTTTGGTATTCAGAATAGCAAAAATCCGCAGTTTACACCCGATGTAAAAAAAGAGGCAATTGGTTATACCCAAGAC
>VYFM01000296.1 GCA_009842375.1 Candidatus Poribacteria bacterium
CAGTAAAGCAGAAACTTCCCGTAGATTTGGTGTTTCACGCCGTTGTATCTATAACTGGTTAGACGCAGAAGATCCTATTGCTTATGAAAAACCGGTGCCCGTAAACCTTATCTGCTTGCCCCAGTAGCACTCACTAAACATGTCAAAGCGTTCCCAGACAGCACTCAGAAGGTACGCGCTGCACATTTTGGCGTGTCGCAGCGGTGTATCTGTTATGGTCTGAAGAAACTCGGATACATGCGAAAAATCGTTCACCTACAAAGAACAATGTCCCATAAAACAGGAGGTATATCCAACTGAACTTCAGGCAGCACTTCCGAACGGAAAAACACCTGTCTATGTTGACGAAATCGGTTTTAGCACAGAAAGTATTAGCCAGTTCGCTTATGCGCCAAGAGGGGTTTGCGTATCGGATAAAATCTCAAGCAATCGGTAAAGATGCACAACGCTCATTGCTGCACAAATCCATGGGCATTTCACGACTCCTATGCTTTTTGAAGGTGCTTGTGATACCCTTGCCTTCAATGCGTGGCTTGAGAGCGTGCTGTGTCCACAACTTGACACATCGCATGTTGTCATATTGGATAACGGGTCCTTCCATAAAAGCCAGCAAACAGAGGCATTGATTGCTGGTTGCGGTGCAAGTTTATTATTTGGACCTCCATATTCGCCCAAACTCAATCCTATTGAAAGAGATTTGCGAACATACAAGCGCAAATGGGAATATAATGCCAAAGCGTCAATCGATCAAATCGTAAAAATGTATAGATAATTATGGTGTCCACTATAAGAGTTTGTAATTCTCGATTAATCACTCCTAAATTAGCCGTCCTAAACCCGCATTACGACTGGAAGGACTAATGGACTTCGTTTCATTTGTTTAGCGAAAAACCTGCGAAGTGCTATTCTTATCTCCTCCTGAACGACTTCTGTTTCTTGTTTCTGTTCGTCAGTTAGAGTCTCAATGACACTCCGAGTTATTTCTTTAGCTTCAGTCATGAGGTCTTCGGATTCGTCCATATAAACAAAACCGCGAGATACGATCTCCGGTTCAGTTGCAATCGCATCGCCCTCGCTATGCAATACTATAATTGGAATAACCATACCATCTTGTGAAAGTTGGATACGATCACGTAGGACAATATCCTCAAGTTCAATTTCCGGTTTGCCATCAACCAATACTCTGCCAGATCTCCCTTGACGTTCATATACTTCACAAGACTCATGTGTAAGACTTATGAGTTCCCCATCCTCAGCGACTTTTATGTTAGCACGCGGAATACCGACTGATTCAGCGAGTTCGGCATGCCGTACAAGATTCTGATATTCACCATGTATTGGAACAAAAAACTTTGGTTGTAACAAATTGATCATCAGTTTCAGGTCTTCACTTGAACCGTGTCCAGAAACGTGAACATTTGCGTTACGTTCATGATATATCTTTGCTCCGCGCCTAAGTAGATGGTTTATTACATTTCCAACAGATTTCTCGTTTCCGGGAATGATTCGTGCAGATATTACAACTGTATCGTTAGGTTCAACCTTCAAAAAAGGATGATTATCAAGTGCCATCAATGCCATTGCAGATCGCGGTTCACCTTGGCTACCTGTGCTAAGAATAACTACTTCATGCGGTTTGAACATAGCTGCATCTCGTGCATCAATAAGATAATCAGGATTCATTTTTAGGTGACCGAGTTCAGTAGCAGTGCGGATATTGTTGACAAGTGAACGTCCTGTAACAGCAACAAGTCTCCTATGTTTCAATGCTAAATCTATAAATTGTTGTAGTCTATGAATACTGGAAGAAAAAGTGCATAGGAATAGTCTCTGCTCAGTGTTTTGAAAGATGTTATCTATTGAATCGTATATGCTTCGTTCTGAAGGTGTCTGTCCTTGCCAATTGGCGTTTGTGCTGTCAGACAGTAGTAGATGAACTTCCTCAGAACCTAACCGTGCTAATGTTTGAATATCGGTCAACTTTCCATCAACAGGTGTTCCGTCAAACTTGAAATCTCCTGTATGGACGACAACACCTACTGGTGTTTGTAGTGCGATTGCGACTGAATCTGGGATACTATGTGTTACGTGAATGAACTCAGCAGAAAAATCACCTAAGTCTACTTTGTCTCCTGGGGAAATCACATTTAAGTCCGCTTCAGTTAACACCCCATATTCTTTCAATCTGCCACTTGCAATGGATAGCGTGAGATGCGTTCCGTAGACTGCTACATCTAACTGTTGCAGTACATAAGCTAAAGCCCCGATGTGATCTTCATGTCCATGCGTAAGAAGTATCGCCCGAACTTTTTCTTGCCGTTCAACGAGGTAGTGAATATCCGGAAATATTAGATCAACACCCGGCATATCAGCATTCGGTAACATGAAACCTGTATCAATGACAACAATATCATCCTCGGTTTCGTATACCATCATGTTGAGACCAAATTCACCTAACCCTCCTAATGGGATTATTGATATATTTTCTTCTGACATTTCTCCATCTCTAATATCGTATTTTATATAAATATCTATCGCATCTATTGTAATTCTTCTATAGTGAAACCTTAGAATTATGATACCAGATTTTATGTCTACATACCAGAAAAACCATGGTTATGTAGTTTTCGGTTTTTCGGATATATTAATCACAATTCAATATAATCTCTGGCAGGTCGAGTAGAGAGAAGCGAACCTACATCTGTTAATTTTCCGTTACATTGTTTATCAATATGTGCTAAAAAAATGTGACGCGAATTTCAAATTTTTAATTTTGCCCCTTTTTGTTCTTTTTTGTTTTGACAAATCTTCACAATATCCAGTGCCTTAATTATAGAAACCACGTACTACACACCAGGTGAA
>VYFM01000386.1 GCA_009842375.1 Candidatus Poribacteria bacterium
CATAATAACTGAATGAGGTGAACTTATGAATCGTAGAAAGTTTATATTAAATGGTAGCACAGTAGTAGCGGGACTTCTATTAGCTAAAAGTCCGTTCAATCTCTATGCAGACCACCATGATCAAGATGGACATACACATGGTTATGAACTACCAAAACTTCGTTATGGCTACGATGCTCTTGAACCACATATTGATAAACGGACAATGGAAATCCATTACGGTAAGCATCATCAAGGTTATGTCAACAAACTCAATGCAGCAGTTGTAGACAACCATGATTTATCAGACCAATCAATTGAGGATTTACTCCGTAACATTGATAAAGTTCCGATGAATATCCGTCAAGCTGTTATAAATAGTGGTGGAGGACATGCTAACCACACACTTTTCTGGAGCACAATGATCCCCGGAGGTAGAGAACTAAAAGGAAAAGTCGCAGAATCTATGCAAACTACGTTTGGTTCTATTGATGCTGCAGAGGAAAAATTCGTAAATGCTGCAAAAACGCGTTTCGGATCAGGTTGGGCATGGCTTGTAGTTGATGATAAAAAGAAATTACAAATCTATTCCACCAAAAACCAAGACAGTCCCTATATGGAAGGACATACACCAATTCTGGGGCTTGATGTGTGGGAACACGCATATTATCTCAAATACCAGAACCGACGTGCAGATTACATTGATGCGTGGAGTAATGTTGTCAATTGGACACAGGTCAACCTCAACTACGTAAATGCCATGAAAGCGTAGAGGTGGTATAATGAATCGCAGAGATTTTTTAAGGAATAGTGGACTAACACTCACCGGTATATTGCTAAGCCCTTGGGCAGTTTATGCCTTCCCAAGTCGTGAAGGTGAAACAAAAATCCTATTTTTAGATCAACCACCTGAACCACCTTCAAAACGAGGGTTACTTGACTGGAATGAATTAGATTCCTTCATTACACCGAATGATAAATTTTTCAATGTTTCTCATTACAACAAGCCAATTGTTAATGTTGAATCTTGGAATTTGGAAATCAGTGGATTGGTTGAGAATCCAATTAAACTGACGATTGATGAAATCAAATCTCGACCTAAAAAGGATGTAACCTTTACTTTAGAGTGTTCCGGTAACCATGGTTTCCCAACATTTACTGGTGCGATTGGTAATGCAAAATGGGGTGGGACACCACTGGCACCAATTCTCAAAGAAGCAGGGATCAAAGAGGACGGTATTGAGGTAATCTTCTTTGGTCACGATGAGGGAGAAGAAAAACGTCGTGGTGTCACTATGCGCCAGAACTTCGCACGGAGTATGTCTGTAGAAGACGCACTACAGGATGCTAATCTGCTCTGTTATGAGATGAATGGAGCACCATTACCACAACCAAATGGGGCACCACTTCGATTAATTGCACCTGGATGGTATGGCATTGCATGTGTAAAATGGCTAAAACGGATTGAAGTACGTGATACCCGTTTTATGGGTAGATTCATGGGACGTGATTATGTAACTATACGCGAAGAGAAACGTCCCGATGGTGAAACAGTCTGGATGGAAACCTCAGTCGGTAGAACACAGATAAAGTCATTATCGGCTTATGTTACATACCTTGATGGTAATTACCGTATCTATGGAGCAGCATGGGGTGCACCTATCCAGAAGGTTGAGGTAAGTATTGATGGTGGACCTTGGCAAGAAGCTACTATTGATCCTGAAGAAGATCATGAATTCGCATGGAAAATATGGCATCTCAATTGGGAAAACCCAACATCTGGAGTACATACTGTTGTATCACGAGCTATAGACACGAAAGGGAATATCCAACCCGCTGCTGATTCCGAATATATTCAAGGTAAACACACCTATTGGGAAAGCAACGGTCAGGTAGTGCGGAAAATTAATATTGAATAGGAGTTTCAATTTGCTAAATATTACTGATCAACAGAAAAAGCAATACCAAGAAGAAGGTTATTTCATTTTGGAAAGAGTAATACCGGAAGCACTTCTGGAATTGCTTCGCGGTGAATGTGGAACTTTTATCAGTCAGATGGATGCACGTATGGAGCAAGAGGGTAAAGATGTTCTGGGTCTTAACCATCGCAATAAACGCTACTTTGTTTCAAACTGCTTCAGGCAACAGCCGAAACTCCGCGAATTTCTTTTTAGTGACTTGATGGCAGAAGTATGTCGTGCTACCTTAGGAGATAATGCGTATCTATTTTGGGAACAGTATGTCGTCAAAGGTGCAGAAGCAGGGATGAAGTTCAGTTGGCACCAGGATTCTGGTTATGTTGGTTATCCTGATCACAAACCGTATTTGACTTGTTGGTGCGCGCTTGATGATATGTCTGAAGAAAATGGAACAGTCTATGTCATGCCATATTCTCATATTGGCATACGTTCTTGGGTAAAGCATATCCGTGAAGAGGGTAGTAATGATTTAGTAGGTTATTTCGGTCCAGAAAAAGGTGTCCCTGCTATCGTTCCTGCGGGAAGCATTGTGGCTTTTACAAGCGTAAATTTCCATAGCAGTGGCACAAATACTACTGATTCAATGCGCCGTGCGTATCTTGCCCAATATTCTGCTGAACCACTACTTTCACACGATGGGAGTCGATTATGGGGAAATGCAGAACCGTTGTTGAAGGATGGAAAATCTGCTGTAGGCGATCCACCTCCAAAGATAGAATAATCTATTTTCCAATATTGTTTATGTTATAGTGAAATCCAAAAATATATGCACACTTTTGGTCTGTAGGACTAAAACCGACCTATTGGACTGTGCCGTAGCACAAACTTCCCAGTTTGTGCAGAGTGTACGCAACCTAACAGGTTACGCTACAATTGTGTGCAAGTAATTATGGTTTCCACT
>VYFM01000196.1 GCA_009842375.1 Candidatus Poribacteria bacterium
CTCATAAATAATGAACATTTCACAATTAAAAATGGCAGCTATTGGTTAAACCCTTGTAGGTAGCAACTTGGATTATTATATCAAGGACAAGATGTAAGGAAAAAGCATGGATAAAATACCATTTATGAAACTTAGTGGTGCAGGAAACGATTTTGTTATCATCAATAATCTGAACCAAATCGTTGATAGCACAGATCCAGAATTCATGAATTTTGTCACCAAAGTATGTCAACGTAGAATGTCAGTTGGAGCAGATGGTGTGCTACTCGTAGAAAAGGCAAAAGATGTTGACTTTCGTATGCGATACTTTAATGCAGATGGCGGCGAAGTAGAAACTTGTGGGAACGGAGCACGATGCATCGCTAAATTCTCCTACCTCAACGGTATCGTATCTGAAAAGATGCAATTCTTGACAAATGCTGGGATTTATGAAGCAGAAGTTGTCGGTGACAACGTTAAAGTACGTATGAGCGACCCCGAAGATATTCGTATTAATGTTCCGCTTCAACTTGCCGACGGTGTACATAATGTTGGTTTCGCAAATAGCGGCGTTCCGCATGTAGTTTTCTTTGTAGATGACCTCGAAGCAACCGATGTGTTTGATTTGGGTCAACAAACAAGATATCATGATGACTTTAAACCTGCTGGAACAAATGCGAATTTTATCCGAATACATTCACAAGAACTACTTGAAATCCGCACTTATGAACGCGGTGTTGAAAATGAGACACTTGCATGTGGCACCGGGTCTATTGCATCAGCAATCGTGTCCGCATCTATAGGGAAGGTAAAATCACCTGTTCCAGTCAAAACTGCAAGTGGCGTAATTCTGAAGATACATTTTGATATGGTAAACGACGAACCAAAAAACGTTTATCTTGAAGGAGATGCACGAGTTATTTTTGCAGGTGAACTTTCATCTACAGCATGGATTTATTAATATTAACACACTTAGATATTTCGTAGCAATCAAGGAGGATTTATATGTTTGAGGGTTCTTATGTAGCACTCGTCACACCCTTTAAGGACGATGAATCGTTGGATGAAGCAAAACTCAAAGAACTGATTGAGTTTCAGATTGAAGGCGGAACACACGGTATCGTCCCGTGTGGAACAACAGGTGAATCCCCTGCTTTATCAGAAGCTGAACATGACCGAGTTATTGAAATCACCGTTGAAACAGTGAACGGAAGGGTTCCTGTCATCGCTGGTACTGGTTCAAATTCAACAACACGAACACTTCGGGTAACAGAACATGCAAAAGCTGCTGGTGCTGACGCAGCTTTAATTGTTACTCCCTACTACAATAAACCCACCCAAGAAGGGTTATACGCACATTATATGAAAATAGCGGATTCTGTTGATATTCCGATTGTTGTCTATAATGTGCCGGGACGTTGTGGAACAGACATCCTCTCACCGACAATTGCACGATTAGCAGAACATCCTAACATCGTCGCTCTTAAGGAAGCAACAGGTGAACTCAAGCGAGCAAGTGAAGTGGTCAACTTATGTCCTGATGACTTTGTAGTGCTTTCCGGTGATGATGTCAACACATTACCTATTCTTGCAGTTGGTGGCAAAGGTGTTATATCTGTCGCAGCAAACATCGTACCGGCAGATGTGGCAGAAATGTGTAACGCATTTCATGCTGGAAATCTTGAACTTGCCCGTAAACTCCACTATAAAACCTTACCCTTATCGGTTGATCTCTTTATTGAAACAAATCCAATTCCAGTAAAAACCGCACTCAGATTAATGGGTAAACTTAATGGAAAAGTGCGATTACCCCTTGCTCCAATGGCATCTAAGAACCTTGAAGCACTTAGGAATACACTTACAGAAACTGGGTTAATTTGACACAATACATCTGACCACTCCCAAACCTAAAGCATTGGGTTTTGAACGGAAGGTTTGATAAACGCTTCTATTTTTGAAGCATGTTCAGTGAAATCTCTTTCTGCAAGTGTTTTTAGATTTTCTGATTGCACAACAGTATCTATATCCCAAAAATCTATTGGTGGATCAATCCTCAAATAATTCTCTTTCAGAAGTAGTTTCGCCATATTTGCTGATGCCTGAGATTGTAAAGTCATCACGTAGGATACTATCTTTATTCCACCCCATCCCGATAGAAATCCCCAACCTCGTTTTTTACGATACATAGACACAGAATGTCCAGTACCAAGTGAAACTATTTTTACTTCTGTTGCCTCTTTTCCAAAATATGTAAGTGCTTCCGTATAGGCAGCAATAGAAGGATTATTTGCCCATAAACCACCATCTGCTAACAGATGACTTTGTATATCTTTTGGCGCGAAGAATGTTGGTGCAGCACACGAAGCAACAATCGCATCCCGTAAACAAACATCCCCAGTCAAATTATCAAATTCATTCTGTTTTTCAACATAATTTGATCTAAAAATGTGCAGCTCGCTTGTTGTAATCTCTGAACTCGTTATCATCAAAGGGGTTGATATTTTTGAAAGTGGTATTGCGGGGATATGTTTAGCAATAATCTGTGCAAGTTTTTCGTTTGAATACTTGCTGAAGAACAACGGATTTCGATACCATCTTTTTCGAAATATATCGGGTGCCTCAATTTCAAAGAGTTCTACAATCTCAACCATCGGAATATCTGAGACAACAGCACCAGCGATAATCGAGCCTGTGCTTGTCCCAACAATGAGATCAAAACACTCTTTGATACACACATCAAATGTTTGTTCTACATAAGCAAGAAGCTGAGCAGAATAAATGCCGCGCGTGCCACCACCATCCAAAGCGAGGATATGAAATCTGTTATTATCTGACATTTTGAATATAACTTTCTATTCTGTTGTATGAGTACTATAT
>VYFM01000634.1 GCA_009842375.1 Candidatus Poribacteria bacterium
TCCTCATTCTTATAGTGATGAGCGGACAACCTAATGCCGATGACCACACAGTAACAAAAAATGAAATCACACTCCAACTTGATGATTCATTGGAAGTATTAGTAAAAGGAGATATTGCCCCAATAGGAGGTGTTGTTTCCAAAAACTTCAAAGATTGGGAAACCTTGATAAATCTACGAGTTGCAGAACCTGAAAAAAAGTATCAGGCATCGGTATTCCAATCTTTTCTTCCAAACAAACCGGTTTCGGTTGGAGAACTCTGGGTGTTAAATATGGAGGGAGTAACCACCTTACTTAAGCAATTGCATCCGAATCCGAGTACATTCTTGCACATCAATGCTGGCGACTCTCTCGGTTTATGGGCATGCCTGCGTGCTTACAATGATAAATATGCAGACATCGTGTTTCGTATCCATGCCGAGTTCGTTCTGAAGGATGGGTGGTTCACACCTTCACAGTTTACCGGACACTTGGTTATTGACCGAATCCATGAGAAAGTCGCCTTCTTTGAGATGTACGTTCCTGAAGGCACAGTAAACTTTGATGTCAATCGGAAACTACATGGAATGCGTATAGCAGGTGCGGGTTATTGCTCGAAAATGGAGCTTCGAACAGGAACGAAAAAAATCTTGGAGAAAATCCAGTTTACAGAATCCATTACCCAAAAAGCAGCGGAACATGCCTTGATTCTACGTTTCTACAAATCGCAACAAATCAATTGGGTGCATCCTGATCAAGTGTTGGCGTTGTCAAAGGCACAGCAGAAACCGATTCATGCTATCTCCATAGATGGACCGTTAGTTGATGAGTCGTGCTGAGGGAGTGGCAAAAGCTTGAGGGCAGGTGTCCTCTCCGATGAAAAAAATATCGAATTCTTGAACGAAAACTTTATCAATACATGGATATCAAATGTTGAATTAGAACGCACACCTAATAAGAAACAATTGAATACACTCAGACGTCAACAAGGCTTCAAACCTTTTGATAAAACACATCCATTAGCACAAGCGATCATGAAAGGGTGGAAGAAACATTCACCAGCGGACACTTTGGTGTTATCTTCTGAACTTGAACTTTTGGGGAGACTCCCAGTAAATGAACGCGGTGCTCCGTACAACGGGGCGAAGGGTTACCTTTTATTTCTTACGGAATCGTTAGAGAGAAAACTACCCGGACTACATGAAGCAACATTGAAACCTACTAAAATCGATTGGGATACACTCGTTGAATCGGGTGCTATTGCAGACGACGACTTAAACGTTGTTCTCACCAATGGAAAGGCGCAGCAAGAGGTACTCAGCGTTTTTCGCACACAGTCCTACACTATCGTCGAAATTGATGTGACTGCTTATAAAGACGGTGGTATGTTATCTATTGAAGTATGGATCGGTGATGCTGATCTTTCTGGAACGTTTGATCTGTTTTCTGGAGACACACAACCTCCTGTGGAACTTGTCCCTGAAAACGTACTTGCCTCTGCAAAAGATATTCCTCCTGATGAAAGGAAAACTATCAACTATCGTTTTGACAAGGGACGCGTTTTTAAGTTAGGGGCTATTGGTAAAAACAATGAGAAAGGAAAAATCAACGGTTTTATGGCTAACATCTCTGTTAAACCTGTTCCCGAAGATAGAGATGAGTAGATTGATTTATGGGTTTCGTCCCTCAACCCAACGGACAATAACATAGTGGATACAGGTGAGGTAATCCTGTCTGTAGGCAAACGATGAAAAACAACGATGTTGAACTGGTTCATAAAATCCTTGATGGTAACCAAGATGCCTTTGCGGAATTGGTGCGAAAATACCAGAAACCTATTCACGCGCTCGCGTGGCGAAAAGTAGGTGATTTCCACATTGCAGAAGAGATTACACAAGATATTTTCCTGATAGTGTATCAGAAACTTGCGACTTTGGAAGATCCGCGTTGTTTCTCTGGTTGGCTTTATAGAATCGCCGCACGTCAATGCAATGCTTGGCTAAGGAAAAAACGGATGCAGACAGCATCCCTTGACGATACGGATAAAAAACTAATAGAAAAGATGACCTATTCTCGTTATATTGCCGAAGAAAAGGAGAAAGCATCAATAGCAGCACAACGTGAAGTCGCACATAAATTGCTGGCACGGCTGCAGGAAAGTGAACGTACCGTCATGACACTCCACTACTTTGGTGAAATGACGTGTGAAGAAATTAGCCGATTTTTAGGTGTATCGTCAAGTACCGTTAAGAGTCGTCTTCGTCGAGCGCGGATCCGCCTAAAGAGAGCGGAACCCATAATCCGAGAGGCGTTAGAGGGTTTCCACATCAGATCGAATCTCATTGATAATATCATGAATGAAATCCCAGATATCAAACCAGACTCTCCTACTGATGGGAAACCATTTATACCGTGGACAATCGCTCTTTCAACTATCGTTTTCGTTATGGCGATGTTGGGAATAGGCAATCAATTATTATCTCATTTTCAACAGTCATACAACATTGATGCGAAATCCGAGATGACGGTGGAGATTATTGATGCTCCTATTGTTCTGGATATTGCCTCAAAACCGAATGTGCGAATTCAACAGACAAAATCCATAACACTGAGTCAAGGAAACGGATTTGATCTCGACGTAGTGCAAACGGAATATGTTTCCAGATTCCTCTCCGCACAAGCAAAATACATTGTACTCAATGATAAAGAAACCTCACAAGATATTTTGAGTATTTTCCGTACTCCGACAGCAGGTTATCAAGATTATACTGTAGTTGAGATTGATGCAACAGCATTTAGGAATGGCGGGATGCTAACGATTGACATCCGCGTTGGAAGTGCAGAGGCTTCTGGTGCATTTGTCCTGTTTGCAGAC
>VYFM01000269.1 GCA_009842375.1 Candidatus Poribacteria bacterium
CTCTTTATATAAAATTTGATCCACTTCAACGGCTATGGTTGTGTTAGCCTGTTCAGCAAGTACATCTGTAAGACAACCGAGACCGGCACCGATTTCAATAACTGTATCACTTTTTGTAACTTCTCCTGCTTCAACAATCATATTCAGGACATCAGGATTGATGAGAAAGTGTTGACCTAACTGTTTTCTGGGACGTGAACGGTTTTCTCTAAAAAATGCTTGTGCTTGTTGGAGTAGTGTCATTTGTTCGCGATTTATTTGGACAAGAATACAAGATGTTGTCTGGTTGGTAGGTACTATTTTGTAAGTAATTTCACAACCTGATCGAAGATTGCATTTGCCACTTCATACTTGGATAAGAGAGGGAGTTGCTGACAATTTCCTGCTTTATCTAATATCGTAACAATATTTGTATCTTCCGCAAATCCATCACCCTCAGCAAGAATGTCATTTGCTACAATAAGGTCACAGTTTTTACGAATTAACTTTTCTTTAGCATTTTCAAGCACATCGTTCGTTTCTGCAGCGAAACAAACGGTAATCTGATCTATTTTTGTTTCACCGAGTGTTTGTGCTGTGTCCGGGGTCTTTTCTAAAGCGAGTGTCAACTTATCTTTTTGCTTCTTGATTTTATGATGTGTATATTCAGCAGGACGAAAATCAGTAGGTGCAGCAGCCATCACAGCGATGTCGGTATCCTTGAATTTATCTAATACCGTCTCATGCATTTCCTGTGTTGTGTCAACATGATATATATCAATACCTTGCGGGGAAGGGATTGATGTATGACCACTGATTAAATTCACAGTTGCTCCTCTACGTGCAGCTGCTTCAGCAATCGCATAACCCATCTTTCCGCTTGAACCGTTTGTAATAAATCTGACTGGATCAATGTATTCCCGTGTTGCTCCGGCAGTAACAAGTACTCTTTTTCCTTGCAAATCTTGGTCATTTGCAAGTATCTGTCTGGTGCGTTGAAGGATGGTCTCTACTGGACTCAACCGACCAATGCCTTCGTATCCACATGCAAGATCACCACTTGCAGGTTCAACGAATTCAATTCCTACCTTACTGAGTTTTGCTATATTTTGTTGAACAAATGGGTTTTTATACATGTGTCCATTCATTGCAGGTGCTACGAGAATGGGACAGTGAACTGAAACTGCGACTGTAGAAAGGGCATCATCGGCTATACCGTTTGCTATCTTTCCAAGTATATTAGCGGTGGCAGGTACAATGCTTAGAAGGTCGGCTTGATCAGCTAAATCAATGTGTGGTGGTTTCCAATGTTCACCTGTCTCAAACAGGTCAAGAAGCACGGTATTCCGTGACAGGACTTGAAATTGTAACGGGTTTATCAACCGGGTGGCGTTTTTTGTCATAATGACATGAACAGACGCACCTAATTTAACAAGTTGGCTAACATAATCTAAGGATTTATGTATGGCAATTCCGCCTGTTACGCCTAATAGAATGGTTCGATTCTTAAGTTCCATTGTATAAAGGGTAAAATCCTATTAATTGTGGATACCAAAGGATTTCACAAAAGCTGGAGTCAACTCAGGATTGATACGGACGCGTTCCGCAGTGATTATTGACAGAATTTGATGAGCAGCTTTCTTATGTTGATTTTGTGGGTTGATGACACAGTAATCGTAATGTTTAATCTGCTTCAATTCTGTTTTAGCGATTTCTAATCTATTTGTGAGTTCTATTTCTGACTCGGTTTTTCTACTGCGTAATCTTTTTTCTAATATTGCGAATGATGCTGGAATCAAGAAAATCAGAATGCATCTGGCGGGAGTAAGGTCTTGCTTTTTTATTTGTAACGCACCATTCACCTCAATTTCCAAAATAGTATCTTTGCCTTCTTGTTGCGATGTGTTGATTTCAGATTTAGGTGTTCCATAGTAATTATCGCGGTATTTTGCCCATTCTAAGAATACATCTTCATTTATTTGATCCTCAAATTGCGTGTGTGTCATAAAATGGTAGTTTTTCCCATCTACCTCTTGTGGACGCGGTGTGCGTGTAGTTGCTGATATTGAGAGTCGTAGCGTTTCATCTAACTTACACAATGTTTTTACAACAGTACTTTTCCCACATCCTGATGGACCGGATATGACAACGACTAAATTGTGGTTATTAAACGGAGTGGAAACCATTTGTAAAGTATATAAATTAATCAGCGGCTTCAGCGAGTTCTAATAACACAGGGGACTCAACTCGGATAGCATCCTTGATGCATACCTCTTCACACAATTTACAGCCGACGCAATCTTTAGGTTTGACCAATTCACATATACCGAAGAAACTTTCCGCGTGTTCTCCTGTTTCGGGGTCTAATAGTTCCAAACAATCCCACGGACATATATGGACACAGAAATCACAGCCTGAACACAGTTCTTCATATATAACTGCAATGGGTCTATGTGTTGGACGTCGAATGAATTTGCACACCTTTCCAAATTGGTCTCGTATTGCCTCTACTGGACACACCATACCGCACGCACTGCAGTCAATACATATACTTGGGTCAATGATATGTAGCAAATTACGGTCTCCAGTAATCGCATCCACGGGACAATTGGTTAAACATGCCATACATCCGATGCATTCTTCCGTAATAAAATAAGCCATAACAATTACTCCTCCTGATATTTACTATTGTATCATATCACAGCTATAATGTCAAATTGTTATCTACCCGCGAGTGTGTAAAGTTTTTGACACTGTTGCGTATGTGCGGGGTTTCCTCACCCCTACGATATGTCTGAGCAGGAGCGAACCTGTTGACATAAACTTTACACACCCAGTAAATTGTGACGTTTTGTCACGTCACAGTGACGTTTTG
>VYFM01000098.1 GCA_009842375.1 Candidatus Poribacteria bacterium
GCGTTTATATTTCCTTTATCACTAAACCAATCCCCTGTAGCACCGAGTTTAAACACTTTACCCTTCTCAAATTCATGTGTGATTCTATCTGTTTCACAGGGCAAGACTCCCCATGCAGAAGCAAGTGCATCTGGTATACCTTCAGTTGGGAGTTGATCATCCTCATCATAGAGATCAAACGAACCAGCGGGTTCAGCACCGCCGACTTCAATTTCAATGTTTAACACCCCTCCATCTTCAAACACAGTTGTGTCAATGTTAATAACATTGTAATCCTGATAACCACTTCCTGGTGAACGAAAAATGTCTAATACTTGCTGTGTTTGATTTTCTTTGTTAAGAACAATGTGCAACTCCCTTGTGGTATCTTTACTTTCTTCAGTCTCATTATTCTCTAAGGATTCCATTTCACCCTCCTCTACAGTGATTTTTGCATGGAAAGCGTTTATTCCTCCGACTCCACCCCATTGATCCCCAGTTGCACACAATTTAAAGAGTTGACCTTTATCAAAATTATATGTGATTCGTCCGGTTTTTCCGGGGAATATACCCCAACTTTGTGCTAGTGCATCAAGGGCATTCTTAAACTCATCGCTTTCTTGGCTGTGCCATTTTGTAGGATCCATTCCTTCAGGAACTTTCTCAGTTGGTATTTTCTTATATCCATCCAACAAGTAAAATAAACCGATTGCATCGTCTTTACCAACACGGATATCAACAGTGAGTGTTCCCCCTTCATTATATGCAGTTGTATCTACTCCAATGACGGTATAGTTTTCATGTGCCATCTTTGATGTGACATAAGTGTCAATTACCTCTTGTGAGGGTTGTTCAGGGGTAAGGATAATGTCTCCCAATCCAGGTCTTTTTCCTTCCAATGAATCCTTGAGAAACTGCATGTATGCAACAGGTTCATCTTCAGGCTTTTGCATGTTGTCAAGGAATTCATTGAAGTCGACACTTCCCATCAATTCAAAATCATGAGAGATGATGAAACAGTCTACCGGCGAACCTTTTACCCAACCTTTCATTATAGTTCTGGCTAAAGCGTGGCTTGTGTTAAAAGTCGTCCCTTCACGTTTACGTCTTTTTGCAATTGGGTCTTGTAAACTGCCTGTCCGTCCCAACTCTGCATTTTCGATCCATGTGTTGATAAAGTTATCGTTCAGATAATCGATGATGTTGTCTTTAGAGAGGACACCTGTCCTCAAGATTCTACCGGTCCCTCAGCACGACTCGTCAAAAAGCGGACCATCTAAAGAAACAGCATGTATCGGTTTTTGTTGGATCCGTGCTTGTTCAAATGCTTTCTCTAAGGATACCCAGTTTATTTTATGAAACATGTAGTAATGCGATATTAGTTTACTTTCTGCTTCCTCCTGGGTTATTGATGTGGTGAATTTAACATCAGTAGGATATCTGCCAGAAGATAGTTCAAGTCGTGGACAATAACCTATCTCAGCAAAGTAGTTCCCATCCTCTTGCTTCCAACCTGCATCAAAGTTAAGTGTTGTTGAAGGAACGAACATTTTGAAAGACACAACTTTTTGCTGAATTCGGTCTAACACTAAACGCCCCGCAAACTGTGAAAGTGTCAACTTGCCGTTTTTCATGATAAATTCCGCATGAATTCGGAACACGATTTCAGCGAGTTCATCATTGAAAGAACGTAGACATGCCCAAAATCCAATGTAATCCTCGTCATCATTTTGCAATATCAGTTTTGGATTGGGATGAAGTTGCTGTAGCAACGAAAGCGCACTTTCTTCTCCAATCTGCCAGCATTCCCCCACCGAAACAGGTTCTGATGGAAGGAATGCTTGAAAGACAGGTGCTGGATACTGTTTCTCCGGTTCAGCAACGCGCAGATTTGCCAATTCGTCCCAATCCACATGGAAGTTGTATTGTGTATATTCAATAGGATCAATGAAGCCCTTGACATTGACTTCTGCGTTACTATCAAGTTTTAACGAGATTTTGTTTGGTAAAGTGCTCATTTCAATTTTCCTCTACAGATATTTTTGCGTGGAAAGCGTTAATATATGGTACATCTTCATCCCAATAGCGTGTGACTACCAACTTAAAGCACTGTCCACGATTGAAAGTATATTGTATCTGTCGTCTTTCACCAGGTTCACCCCATGTCCACGCAAGACTTCCTTCATCGGATACTTCTTCCTCTGTAGGCAGTTCAAAATCTCTATCAAACAGATAAAACGCCCCTTCTCCATCTTCTCTACCTATCAAAATATCTATGGCTAGTATCCCACCATATTCAAAAGATGTCGCATCAATGATTATAATTGTTAGGTTTTCATCGTCAACTGTTGGAGTCCGGATTAAGTCCGATACCTCTTCTATATGATTCTCTCGGGTGAGAACAATGTTTCCCAATCCTGGTTCTTTACCGTCCAATGCATCCTTAAGATATGTAAGGTAATAATCTTTTCGGTTGATACCTCTTTCGAGTTTATGAATCTGTTGCTTACCCATCAACTCAAACTCAGGTGATATGACGAAGCAATCCACAGGAGAACCTTTTTTTGATCCCGACTTCCATCCCTTTATGATGGCTTGTGCAAGAGGATGGGTTGTATCAAACGGATTGGATTCACGTTCACGTTTTTTGGTAATTGGTTCCTGTAAACTACGAACGCGTCCTAAATCTGAGTTTAAAACCCAAGTGTTGATGAAATTTTCGTTCAGAAATTCAATTACTTTGTCTTTACCGAGGACACCTGCCCTCAAACCTTTACCGCTTGCTCAGCAAGATTCATCCGTGAGAGGTCCATCTATTGAAACAGCATGAATCGGTTTCTGCTGTACGGGTACCATTTCCAATGC